>CAIRMS010000397.1 GCA_903879765.1 uncultured Flavobacteriales bacterium | reverse complement strand
TTATTCATGTGCATGCTGATTTTCTCAATGATCTCAATTTGAGCTTTAGAAGCAGCTTTTCCTGCTTTTTCACCTAAAATACTCATCAAGCCTTGAACATTGGTGATCAATTTATTTTGATACTCAACTGCTGCAGGAATGAAGTTATTTTGAATCAAATCACCCATTAAACGAGATTCGATTTGAATTTTCAACACATAGTTTTCAAATTCAATTTCACGACGTGCATCTAACTCACGTGGAGAAAGTACTCCCATTTCACTGAATAATTTCGCAACTTTTTTGTCATGCCAAATTTGTAAGGCACGAGGAGTATCCTTCAAATTCGCTAATCCACGTTTTTCAGCTTCGATTACCCATTCGTCTCCATATCCATTTCCTTCGAAACGAATTTTCTTCGAATTTTTAATCATTGATTGCAATTCCTTCAAGATCGCTTCGTCTTTGCTTTCGCCTTTTGCGATGCGTGCATCCACGGCAATTTTAAAGACACGCAATTGTTTTGCCATGATCGTATTTAATACAATCATCGCTGATCCACAGTTTGCTGCTGATCCAACTGCACGGAATTCAAATTTATTTCCTGTAAAGGCAAATGGTGATGTTCTATTTCGATCTGTATTATCCAACAAGATTTGAGGGATTTTACCGATGTTCAATTTCAATTCCGTTTTATCTTGAGGAGTCATTTTTCCAGCCTTGATGTTTTTCTCTAAATCATCTAGTAACTGAGAAAGTTGGCTTCCGATAAACACAGAAATAATTGCCGGAGGCGCTTCGTTTGCTCCCAAACGGTGATCGTTTCCTGCAGAAGCAATAGCTGCGCGCAATAATCCTGCATTCTCATGAATGGCCATAATGGTATTCACGAAGAATGTTAAGAATTGTAGATTCGATTTTGGATTTTTTCCTGGCGCTAATAAATTCACTCCAGTATTTGTACTTAACGACCAGTTATTGTGTTTTCCTGAACCGTTTACACCTGCAAATGGTTTTTCATGAAGTAAGACACGGAAATTATGCTTGCGTGCTGTTTTCTCCATGATGTCCATTAACAACAAGTTATGGTCATTTGCCAAGTTACATTCTTCAAAAATTGGCGCACACTCAAATTGATTCGGTGCCACCTCATTGTGACGTGTAGTCACAGGAATTCCTAATTTCAAAGATTCTACTTCAAATTCACGCATGAATGCGTTCACTCTCTCAGGAATAGAACCGAAGTAATGATCTTCTAATTGTTGTCCTTTTGCAGGCGCGTGTCCAAACAAAGCTCTACCAGTCAACATGATGTCTGGACGTGCATTAAACAACGCTGAATCAATTAAAAAGTATTCTTGTTCCCATCCTAAGGTCGCATTTACTTTGTCAACGTTTTTATCAAAATACTGACAAACTTCCACTGCGGCACCATCAATCGCATTTAATGCTTTCAATAAAGGCATTTTGTAATCCAATGATTCACCTGTATATGAAATAAAGATGGTTGGAATACATAATGTTTTTCCAATGACAAATGCTGGTGAACTAGGATCCCAAGCGGTATATCCACGTGCCTCAAATGTATTGCGAATTCCTCCGTTAGGAAAAGAAGATGCATCTGGTTCTTGTTGAACTAACAAATCACCGTCAAAACGCTCGATTGCTTTTCCTGGACCAATTGGTTTAAAGAACGCATCGTGTTTTTCAGCTGTCGTTCCAGTTAATGGTTGAAACCAGTGTGTGTAATGAGTTGCGCCTTTTGAAATAGCCCAATCTTTCATTGCAGAAGCTACTTGATCCGCATTCTTGCGATCTAAACGTGTCCCGTTTTGCGCTGATTCCAACATCGATTTATACGTTTCCGATGGAAGATATTCTCGCATTACATCAATGTGAAATACATTTTGACCAAACAATTCTGATAGTTTCCCATCAAATTCAATGTGTTTGGGTTCTCTACTTAACACATCTTGATACGCATTCAATCTTTTAGTTGCCATTTTGGGTGTTTTTTTTCT
>CAIRMS010000396.1 GCA_903879765.1 uncultured Flavobacteriales bacterium | reverse complement strand
CCCACCAGTGTTCCATGAATGGATGGCAAAAGTACAAAAACAATCTGTTTTTGAAAGCTTTTTTTGAAAAAAATGTTAATTGTATGTGAAAATTCCTTTTTCAGAGTGGATTGTCACCTGTTTTCCAGCATGTTGCTCCACATGACCCACAATTTTTGCATCTACACCAAAGGATTTTGATATTTCGATGATTTCTTCTGCAAGTTCCTTAGGAACATATACTTCCATGCGATGCCCCATGTTAAAGACCTTATACATTTCCTGCCACGGAGTTTGAGATTCTTCTTGAATCATCTTGAAAAGTGGCGGAATAGGGAACAAATTATCTTTAATCACATGTACATCATTCACAAAATGCAAAACCTTTGTTTGTGCTCCACCAGAACAATGTACCATTCCATGAATGTTTGAACGGTGTTTTGCTAAAATTTGCTGAATGATTGGCGCATACGTTCTCGTCGGTGATAAAACTAATTTGCCAGCATCTAATGGCGTTCCTTCGACAGTATCTTGTAATTTCTTCGTTCCGCTATACACCAAATCTGCTGGAATAGCGCCGTCAAAACTTTCTGGGAATTCTGTTGCTAAACTATGATCAAAAACATCGTGACGCGCGCTCGTAAGGCCATTGCTACCCATTCCTCCGTTGAAAAAGGACTCGTAAGTTGCCTGACCATCGGATGCTAATCCAACAATGACATCTCCCGCTTGAATATTATGGTTTGAAATCACCTCATCGCGTCTCATGCGACATACCACGGTAGAATCAACGATGATTGTTCGAACTAAATCTCCGACATCTGCTGTTTCTCCACCTGTAGAGTGGATTTCGAGACCGTAAGAGCGTAGTTCCGATAAGATCTCCTCTGTACCATTGATGATTTCAGAAATCACTTCTCCCGGAATTAAATTCTTGTTTCGTCCAATCGTTGATGACAACATGATGGGTCCAGTTGCACCCACACACAATAAATCGTCAAGATTCATGATGAGTGCATCTTGTGCAATTCCTTTCCAAACGGATAAATCTCCTGTTTTTTTCCAATACATGTAAGCCAAGGAAGATTTCGTTCCTGCCCCATCGGCATGCATTACCAAGCAGTAGTTTTCGTCTCCAGTTAAATAATCAGGAACAATTTTACAAAAGGCTTGAGGAAATAATCCTTTATCAAGTTTCTTAATAGCGTTGTGAACATCTTCCTTTCCGGCAGAAACTCCACGTTGCTGGTAACGATTATCGGACATAAGTTAATTTGTTGTCAAAGGTAGGAAATCCTATTCGTCTTCATTTGAATTGGCATCAAGATCTTTCAGAATCTTCTGAACATCCTCCTCCGTCTCATGAAGTTTCACCTTACATATTTTTATTAATTCAGCGGCACGCTTCACCTTCAATGCTAATTCATCTACATTGATTTGACCACTTTCCATGTACTGGACAAGTACCTGTAATTCTTCGTACGCCTCTGTGTAGTTCATAGCACTGTTTTATTTGAATCCACGTCTTTTCTTAATGGCTTCATAAGCATCTTGAATGCGTTGAAATTTCTCTTTTGCTCCTTTTTGGTATTCTTCTCCCATCTGAGCAACCTTATCTGGGTGGAAAGAAATCGCCATTTTACGGTATGCTTTTTTCACTTCGTCATCCGTAGCCTGCTCTGTAATGCCTAAAATTCGGTAATCTGAATCGACATTTCTGTAGAACATATTCTTCACGGATTCGAAGTCCACAGCTGATACGCCTAACATTGTTGCAATTTTTGCAATCGTATTCATTTCCGCCGTGCCAACATCGCCATCCGCCTTTGCTATTCCGAATAAATAATGAATTAATTGAACACGCACTTCTACCGGCATTCTTCCTCGAATATCGGTGCAAATCTGTTGCAGCGGCACTTGACCTGTGTCTAAAAAGCGTTTTAGAATTTGTAAATGCTCTCCTGTGAATCGACTACCAAACTGATCTGCAAAGAACCGTTTGACGTAATCCAACTCGACTTTAAGCACCTTGCCATCCGCTTTCATTACAACAGCAGAAAGCGCCATTAACATAGTTGGGACATCGTAAAGCGAAGATTGTTTTCGGTAAAACTCAAAAGGATCTTGCCCGTTTGCGGTTTTATTTGCTCCGTTTTTAGCACTATTTGAACCCAACTGGTCTACTAGGGATCCAATAATGAATCCAATAATACCTAGTCCAATTTTTCGGGTAATCAAAAAGGCCCCGACGCCAAAAATCCACTTGTACAAAATCTCTGCTTTCTAAATTCTTTCCAAAACTACTTATTTAAGCAATATGTTCGATGTTTCGTTGAATGAATTGATCCAAAGCTTCTCCTTTTAACATTCCTTGGGCCAAAAGCGCTAAATCCACCAATTGCTTCGTTACAGCCTGTTTTTCATCATCTGTCTTTTGCAATAATGATCCAACCACCGGGTGATTTGAATTGACCGTCAAGTTATACATTTCCGGGAAAGCGCCATAGAATCCACCGCCACCCATGCGTTGTTGTTCCATCATTCTACGAATGAATTCCGGTTGGGTAATGATTATCGGTGCTTCACTATCACTCATGCTTTCAAACTGAACTGTAAATTTCTCTTTTACGACATTCGATTCAAAAACGGGTTTCAATTTTTCTTCGTCTTCTTTCGATAATTTTGACGGGATTTCATCCGTTTTTTTAATCAATTTATCTAACGAATCTGCATCCACACGAACGAAACTCACTTGATCTAAGCTTTGTTCCATTTTAGAAATCCAGTGTGCCGCAAGTGGTCCATCTAATTGCAAAACATCGTAACCGCGGTCCTTCGCTTTCTTGACAAAAGAGAATTGTTCTTCTGGATTACTTGTGTATAAAATGACACACTTGTTGTCTTTATCGGTTTGAAGTGCCTTGATTTTCTCTTGGTATTCATCTAAAGTAAAGTATTCATTCAGGGTATTTTTTACCAAATTGAATTCTTTTGCTTTCTCCGCAAACTTATCTTCTGATAGGATTCCGTATTGAACGAAAATTTGCAAATCATCCCACTTCGATTCGAAATCTTTGCGGTCTTTTTTGAACATTTCCGCTAATTTATCCGCTACTTTTTTCGTGATGTGTGCCGAGATTTTCTTCACGTTGCTATCACTCTGAAGGTAAGATCGAGAGACGTTCAGTGGAATGTCCGGAGAATCAATGACTCCATGTAAAAGTGTCAAGAATTCAGGAACGATTTCCGCTACACTGTCTGTAATGAATACTTGATTGCAGTACAAATTGATTTTGTTTTTTTGTACCTCGACGTTTTCTTTGATTTTCGGAAAGTAAAGAATTCCCGTCAAATTGAATGGATAATCCACATTTAAATGAATGTGAAATAAGGGTTCATCAAAAGTCGATGGGTATAATTCACGGTAGAAATTTGCATAATCTTCCGTGCTTAAATCTACAGGAGCTTTTGTCCACGCTGGCGCAACATTGTTTACTTGATTCGGTACATCAATCGCTACGCGTTTAACCTTTCCGTCCTCATCTTTTTCCCCTTCAGGAGAATCAACATATTCTGTTTTATTCCCGAAGAAAACCGGAATTGGCAAGAATTTGCAGTACTTGTTTATAATTCCACCAACACGTTCTTTTTCCAAGAACTCTATGGATTCTTCGTTGATGTAAAGAACGATATCAGTTCCTCTGTCTGCTTTCTCAATTTCCGTAAGCGTATACTCAGGAGAACCATTACTTTCCCATTGTACCGCTTGAGCTCCTTCGTGACGAGAAAGCGTTTTAATTTGAACGCGTTCCGCAACCATGAATGCCGAATAGAATCCAAGTCCAAAGTGACCTATGATTTGCTCTGCTCCTTCTTTTCCTTTGTATTGTTGAACGAATTCCTCCGCACCAGAAAAGGCGATTTGGTTGATGTACTTATCAATTTCATCCACTGTCATTCCAATCCCTCTGTCGCGAATTGTCAGTGTCTTTTCTTCTTTATTTAAAATCACTTCGACTTTCAACTCACCTAAATCACCTTTAAATTCACCGCTTTTCGCGAGGACATTCATCTTTTGAGAGGCATCTACAGCATTTGAAACCAATTCACGAAGAAATATTTCGTGATCGGAGTACAAGAATTTCTTGATAATCGGAAAGATGTTTTCCGTTTGAACATTAATTTGACCAGTTCTCATATAGTTTTTTTTTCGATGAAATGTCAATCTTTGTGCCACTGGGAAATACATGACAAACTGTCGGAAATTGACGACAATTTGGCGAAAAAAACGCAAAAAAATACTTAAGTTTGCAAAAAAAAAATCGTGCTGATTTACTCGATCACTTTTGTTTTATTTTTATTTATTTTAACAAGATACTGGAAATTATTCTTTGTTGAAGGTATATCTGCTTGGACATTTCCTGCTGTTTTTTTAATAAAAGTTGGAGTTGGATTATTAT
>CAIRMS010000395.1 GCA_903879765.1 uncultured Flavobacteriales bacterium | reverse complement strand
TCTTACCATTTAAAGATTCTATGGATCGTGCCATGAATCAAATTCTCGCAGAAAATAGTATTTCAATGGAAGTTGGTCGACCTTCGAGTTTATTAGGGAATTGGACGAGCGATGCCTTATTTGTGAATCAAACAAGAGCGGTAAAAATGTCGGAGCCAATCTTCTGTTTGTTAAATACCGGTGGGATACGCTCTTCACTTGGAAAAGGGCCAGTAACACTGGGTGATATTTTCCGAATCATGCCTTTTGAAAACAGTGTCGTTTGGTTACGATTACCCATTTCATCTTTGGAGAAAATCCAAAACTACCTGCTACAAAGCGGTGGAGAACCAATTTCAAATGCATCGATGACTCAAGGTAAGTTGATGGTGAACGGTGTATCGGAAAATACTCAATTTATTTGGGTCATAACATCTGATTACCTTGCCAACGGTGGAGATCGCATGGACTTTTTTAAAGATGCCGTTGAACGAAGTGACAAAAAAACCTTGCTACGCGATGTATTCATTGAGGAAGCGAAAACACAGCAAAACTTGATTGTTTCATCCGAAAAACGCATTCAATAAATGAAACGCAGATCTTTCTTAAAAACAAGTATTTTGGGCTCTAGCTCCCTGCTTTTGTTGAATTCTTTTCAATGGACAAAGCAACTTCAGGTTTTGAAGGAAAAGAAATTGGTCATTTTACACACGAACGATACGCATTCGCAAATTGAACCATTTCCTGCTAATCATCCAAAGTACCCAAATAAAGGCGGTGTAGCTCGTCGTGCGAAACTCATCGATGACATCAGAGCAAATGAAGAACACGTTTTATTATTGGACTCTGGAGACATTTTTCAAGGAACACCCTACTTCAACCTTTTCCACGGTGAATTGGAAATGAAACTCATGAGCGCCATGAAGTATGATGCCGCGACGATGGGGAATCATGACTTCGACATCGGTTTAGATGGTTTTTTGAAAGCGAAACAATTCGCCAATTTTCCATTTTTATGTGCGAATTATGATTTTTCAAAAACCATTTTAAAGGAGAAGACACAAGCATATAAAATCTTTCACAAGGCGGGAATAAAAATTGGTGTTTTTGGCATTGGCATTCAACTTAAAGGACTTGTTTCTGCAGACAATTACGGTGCTACTGTATATTTAGATCCCATCGAAACAGCCAATCAGACAGCAAAAGAACTGCACAAAAAAGGCTGTGACTTCATCATTTGCCTTTCGCATTTAGGATACAGTTATCCAGATGCACAAAAACCCTCCGATATTCGACTTGCGACGGAAAATGAACACATTGACCTCATCCTCGGTGGACATACGCATACCTTTATGGAAGCCCCATCCATTCACCGTAATAAAGGAAACAAAGACACCTTGATTCACCAGGTTGGATTTGCAGGCTTATTTCTTGGGAAAATTGAAGTCAGTGCGAGCAAAGTTGCTTGTTGGAAACATGCCATTGAATAATTTCCTAACTTCATCCCATGAAAAGCTGGTGGACTGTTCTGTTAATCACATTGTTTTCTTGCACCAAGGAAGTAAAAATCGATATTCCAGGTTATCAAAACCAATTAGTTGTTGATGGAATCATTGAAACAGGAGGAAATCCAATTGTGCTGCTTTCTCAAAGTGCCAATATTTATGAAACCAGCGATCTTGCGGCATATATTTCTCGATTTGTATACGATGCGAATCTATCTGTAATCCATGGGAATGATACCTTTCCATTAACACTTTTTACCATTCCTGAACTTCCGATTGAAAGTCAAAAAAAAGTGGCGGAAATGCTACGCTTGGATTGGAACGAAGCATTACTTCTCCCCATCAAAGTGTATAGTTCAACCGTGCTCATTGCAGAAGCTAGCCATTCATATACCTTGAAAATTAGTCATCAAGGTAAATCGTACCAAGGGACAACCTACTTACCGACTCCGACTCCATTGGATACCATTTACTGGAAGCCGGAAACAAATCAGTATGGCTATTCATGGGCAAAATTGAGTGATCCCGCTCAACAATTTGATGCGTACAAATGGGAGGTCAAACGCTTAAATATATTTAACGGTGAGCCAATCGACGATATCTATAAAAGAGGCTTTGGCGGATTCTTTTCTGATCAGTTTTTTAATGGTCAAACCATCGAATTCTCCTATGAAAATCCACTAAAAAGAAAGGACACGACGCATTTAAAGGAATTCAAAAGAATGTACCGTTTAGGAGATTCCGTGGTCGTTAAATTTTCAAAAATGGATCAACAAGTCTTTTCTTTCTACGACAAAAAATACGCGCAACTGAATTCGGCATCAAGTCCATTTTCAACACCAATAAATGTTCCATCAAACATCCCTGGATTACTCGGTGTTTGGGCAGGATTCTCGCCATGTTATGATACGCTGTATTGCGTGGAATGAAAAACAACCGTTTTTTCGAACAAACTTTCAATGTGGTTGTTTAGTAGGTCTATTTAAACTATTTAACATGAAATCTTTCATTTTTACAATTGTTCTATTTATTATCGGAACGAGTCATTCACAAACCGTTGTTGGTGGAGGTATTTACGCAAACACCACTTGGACCGCAGCCAATAGTCCTTATTTATTAACACAATCCTTGGTGATTTTCCCCGGGAAAACACTAACGATTGAGCCAGGTACAACCGTTGTAGTAACTGCGGATCAAAGTTTCAATACAGGAAATTTCATTTATTTAGAAGTGCGCGGAACCTTGAATGCCATTGGAACGACTAGTAGTCCGATCACCTTTACATCAACGATTCCTACTATTGAGTCAAATTGGTTGGGTATCCGCATCAAAGGTAGTCAAGGTGGACTCGTGGAAATGGACCATTTCAAGTTGACCAATTCCTTCTACGGTTTGCATAACGATATTGCAGAACCAGGTGTAAGCTATACTTTCAATGGCTGTGAATTTAAAAATAACCAATACGCAGTTCAGTTCAATGCGGATATGATTTATACGAATTGTTTATTTGAAGAGAATGGTGTTGGAAACGCAGCACAAATTTCCTACGGCACCTTAACAGCCTCCAATTGTCAATTTCTGAATAATTTCTGCTCTTTCACCTGGTCGAATTACATCAACGTTACGAATTGTAATTTTGTCGGAAATGAAAACAACATTATAGGTTCTCCTGGTTTAATTACAGATTGTACCTTCAGCAACAACACGAATGCTGTGACGGAAGCAAATAGCAATACCATCGTAAATTGTAGCTTTGAAAACAATCAAATCGCAATTGATGCATCAGGTTCCATGACCATTAACAACTGTTTTTTTCAAGGAAATGGAACGGCGATGCGCATGGGAGATAACAGCATCATTACAAACAATCAAATATTGAATAACGACAAAGGAATCGTTATTACCGGATGGTCACCAAATTCAATGAATATTACAGACAACATTATTTGCAATAACAACTTGTACAATTTGGAAAATGGTACAGACAAAAATTTCGATGTCAACGCGAATTGCTTCTGTTCTTCGGATTCAACGTACATCGAAGGATTGATTTACGATGGATACGACGACATCACACGTGGACTTGTAAACTATGCTATTTATGACGATTCATGTCAAAATGTATTGGAATACGTCGTTAAAATCGACCTAGGTGGATCAGCGAATATCGAAGCAACATCAGTGCCTGAATTCCAAGCATTTTTCATGTCAGCGAATGAATTGAAATGCATCACTGAAACAAAACAAGTCGTTCACCTTTACGATGCAATGGGTAGGAAGATTTCCAGTCTTTCCCTTACGGAAGGAGAAAACATTTTCAAAATGGAAACTAGTCCAGGTATTCTCTTGCTCGTAGGAGAAAATGGAACGAAAATCCGAATAATACAACCATAAAAAGAGGAGTTTTTCTCCTCTTTCTATTGATAAATTCTTCTTACATCCACTTGGATAAAAACGTGTTGTAATCCGTTCTTAATTCTGCAAAATTCTTTTCAAAGTAAGCGATGAAATCTGCTTCCGCTTCGTGGTTTTCAACTTTACGGTGGTCTACTGCTATGGGATTCGCATTCACTTCCTTCACTAATCCTTGTTCATTCATTTTAATGGAATGTCCGAGTTCATCGATATTGTTTCGTTGAACTATAAATTGGTTTTGAAAATGTTCCACATCCTTTAGGAAATCTGTCGCGGTATTTTTACCTGTTACCTCATCCAGTCGTTCCTTCAGAATCGCGATTTCTTCTTTGTAAAAATCAAGTCTTTTTAACCAATCTTGGTTCTCTAAATGTTGGTCGATGATATTTACTTTTGTTGTCATGTGTTTTGTTTTTTACAAAGTTCTATCGATTATGCCTGCAAAAACATGACGATAATCAATAAGTCTTATGATTTCTAGCATGAAAAATGTCAGGAAAAACTTTGAATTTGATGTATCTTTGCACAAAAATTAAGCTATGTCAGAAAAAGCCGTTCGCGTTCGTTTTGCACCTTCACCAACTGGACCATTACACATGGGTGGTGTGCGTACTGCATTATACAATTACCTTTTCGCTAAAAAACACAATGGTACTTTTTTGATTCGTATTGAAGATACCGATCAAACACGTTTTGTTCCTGGCGCACAAGAATACATCATGGATGCCTTGAATTGGTGTGGGATTATGCCAACGGAAGGTCCTGGTTTAGGAGGTGATTTTGGTCCTTACGTTCAATCCGAACGTAAAGAAATGTACCGTCCGTATGCAGAACAATTGGTAACGGAAGAGAAAGCTTACTATGCTTTTGACACTGCTGAAGAACTTGACACAATGCGTGACCAAGCGAAAGCAATGGGAATGCCAAACTGGCAATACAACAGTGTGACACGTACTTCCTTGAAAAACTCTTTGACCTTGCCGCAAACCGAGGTGGAAAAGTTGTTAGCAGAAGGACATCCATACGTGATTCGCATGAAGATGCCACGTAATAGAGACATCCGTTTTCACGATTTAATTCGTGGATGGGTTGTCGTGAACACGAATAACTTAGACGATAAAGTTCTTTTCAAAAGCGACGGAATGCCAACATATCACTTGGCAAACATCGTAGATGACCATACAATGAACATTAGTCACGTAATTAGAGGAGAAGAATGGTTACCCTCCGCCCCACTTCACGTATTGTTATATGAAGCATTTGGTTGGGATTGTCCGGAGTTTGCACATTTGCCTTTGTTATTGCGTCCGGATGGAAACGGGAAATTATCGAAACGAGATGGTGACCGCCTAGGATTCCCTGTTTTCCCGACAAACTGGACAACCGCAGAAGGAGAATTGTATTCGGGATACCGTGAAAAAGGCTATTTACCTGAAGCTTTCATCAACATGTTGGCTTTACTTGGATGGAATCCAGGTACAACACAGGAAATCTTCAACTTAGATGAATTGTGTGAAGCATTTTCATTAGAACGTGTTTCAAAAGCTGGAGCAAAATTTGATCCTGACAAAACAAAATGGTTCCAACAACAATATTTGCGTGCATTAGATAATGATGTAATTGCGGCGCAACTAGACGAAATCGGTGGATTTGATATGCCCCTTGACCGTTTATCACAAATTTGTGGATTGATGAAAGAACGTGCAACATTTGCACAAGATATCCTAACGGAAGGTGCATACTTATTCAATCGCCCTTCCGAATTCGATAAGGATACCATTTTGAAAAAATGGAAAGATGAAACAACGGGTTACATCCAAGATTGGAGTGCAATCGTTGCTGATATTTCAACTTTTAGCGCAGAAGAAATTGAAAAAGCATTTAAATCATTTTTAGAAGCGAAGCAAGTGGGCATCGGAGGCGTTTTATTGCCATATCGCCTCTGCGTAACCGGTGTTGGTGCTGGTCCAGGAATGTTTGACATCTCCGAATTCTTAGGAAAAGAAGAAGTCTTAACTAGGTTAGCATCGGGATTAACACACATTCAACAATTACGTGATGAAGCAAGTCATTGAGGTTAATGGAATTGAATTGTATGCGCATCATGGCTGTCTTCCGGAAGAAGCACTCATCGGTGGGCTTTACATTGTGGACATTGCTTTATTGACCGATTTTCAATTAGCTGCAGAAACAGATGAACTGAATCAAACAGTAGACTATGTCGCCATTAATCAAATTGTAAAAGAGGAAATGGCCATTCGATCTAAATTGATTGAACACGTCGGTGAACGCATAAATCTTCGCATTCGGAAAGAATTAAAAGGAATTGATCAACTGCGCGTGAAGATCACAAAACTAACTCCGCCGATCAATGGCGATGTTAAAAATGTGGCAATCATCATTAGTGACTTGGAAGTGTATTGAAAAAAGAAATAAGCTTTTCGATCGCTCTTGCCCGGTGACTGAATTTATTTTTCTCACTCAGTGTCATTTCTGCAAAACTTCGTGATTCTCCTTCTGGAATGAAAATGGGATCATAACCGAATCCTTCTGTACCTGTTTTTACTGAAGCAATGTGACCCTTTACAATTCCTTCGAATTGATGTTCCACCCCTTCCCAAAATAAGGTGATGACCGTTTTGAATTGTGCCGAACGATCAGAATTACCTTCCAATTCCATCAGTACTTTATTCATATTGTCATTCGAATCTCTCTGTTCCCCAGCATAACGTGCAGAATGCACACCTGGACGTTTATCCAATGCCAAAATCTCTAATCCTGTGTCGTCGGCAAAGCAATTTTGCTCAAATTTATCCTGCACAAAACGCGCTTTAAATTGAGAATTTCCTTCAATTGTGGCTTCATTTTCCGGAATTTCCTCGAGGTAATTTAAATCTGATAAGGTCTTGATTTCAATCCATGACGGAAGGATACTTTGAATTTCGCTTGCTTTGTGAGCGTTATGACTGGCAAAAATAAGTTTCATGTGTTAAAAATAAGAAATGTATCCAATGTGTATTTTACCCGAGTTCAATTGAATGGGATTATTAAATTCTTTTCCAAGCGCGTACATCAAACGGAAAATACCCAAATTCGTTCCCGCTGAAATTCCAAATCCAAATCCATATGGATGGTCCTTCACATAATTTACGGATGTATTTTCATAAAATCCCTGATTAAAAAAGGCGAAAACCGCAGAATTTCGATCTAATAAATAACGGTACTCGACGGTCAAGATAGCCTTTGTTGTTGCAAAGATGCTCTCCTCATTAAAACCGCGCAAAGAATTTGTTCCACCAAAACGATACAGTTCATTTTGATAAATACTTGGTGCATGGTAAGCGTCAATCTCCAAATGTGTGAGGAATGTCATTCTTCTAGCCAAAGGAAGAAAATAAGAAAGGGTAGCACTCGTCTTCCAAATAGAGGCTGTATTTTGTTCCATTTTACGCTCCCCTAATTGTCCCTCTATGTAAACAGAATAGCCCTTTCTTGGATTTGGAATGTAATCCAATTTTCGCTGAAAGAGAACTAAC
>CAIRMS010000394.1 GCA_903879765.1 uncultured Flavobacteriales bacterium | reverse complement strand
CTATTGAAATGATAATTTAACTGTTCTTATACCCCGCTTTTTTTAGGTAAAATAAGTCCTTTATCCTTTAAAAATGAGCGGATTAATCTCGCATGCAACACCCCATCGGACAATGCGAATGAATTCAAATTCCAAAAAGTCTTCTATTTTTATAAGTTCTTGGCTGCATTAAACCGATAGGAAAACCCAAGGGAAATATAGTTTTTGTGCGCTTGATCGGTCAGGCCAATCCCCCCAGAGACATCGACTATTACATCATTGTTGATTAAATAAGTGAAACCTCCATCACATCTATGGTCGGCCTGATTATGTGCTGATATAAATCCATACAACTCCGTGTAACATCCGATTTTATCAGTCAAGGTAAATCCCGTAGTTAAGGTATAGATGTAATTATGTTGTGAATTATCACCATTCCATTCCGCCCCTAGGTTATATGCGAGCATGATTTTACGTGTCAAAGTGTGCTGCATCGTAAACCGAAAAGCAGGTGCAATTAAGTTTGTGTGTAATTCTTTACTCCCAATTCTAGAGGTGGCAATATGACCAATGAAAGATGTTTTTGGAATCAAGCCTTTTTCTTCAAAAAGAGCTGTTTTAAATCCAATTGTAACTGGTAATAATCCAGAATTCGAATTCATTGATGATTTGAAAGAAACCAATTCTGTAATTAATCGAACTTCAAGCTTCTCATTCACCCCATACTTCCACAGCATTGAAGGATAATTGAAATGTCGATGGTTATTCTCGAAATTCTCAACGGTGAATCCATTTTCATTTTGAATGTATTTGGGCGGCGTGATAAATGGACATTCTGTTTGATCAGGCCTATCCAATTGAATGGATGGTAAATTTTGTCCAAATAAAGTAGTGGATAATGAAGCTAAAATAAAGGGCAACGAAATGAAACAATTGGTCATTAGCTATGTTATCTTTTTCATTTTATTTATATCGGAACACCTAACTAGCAGGCGCAATTTTTGTAAATTATTTCAAATCTATCACCACGCAATGATCCACTCCTTTTTTATCTAGCTTCAGAATTAAACCATCTGCATATGGGTATTTATTTTTGGCTTTTTTAATCAAGCAACCGCGGATTGACTCATATTGAGTATCCTTAACAAAGCCAATTTCAACTGTTCCTAAACTGTCATATGGATTAACAGGTTTACTATCTGTAAAAATATATAAGCCTTCAATTTGGTTTACATCGGCGGTTGAAGGCATTGGAGTAAAGGCTGATTTATTGAAAGCAAAAAGCATTGTGATGCTAATTCCAAAAATAAAACCAATTATTTGTTTTTTCATCTTTACTTCGTTTTGGTAGTAGAGTCTTTTTCCTAAAACTTATTACCTGCTCAAGTATTCTTTTATTCAGGTATTGAAAATTCTTTCCTAGCGAATTTAACCAATATGTTAGGGCTTGATTTCTTGAAGAAATTTCCAATGATAACCAGTATCCTCTTGACCTTCTTCTTGCCAACCCTTGAAAAGTTTTACGCCATTTGCGAATGGAACCATATAAAAATAATCTCCCGCACCGGCCCACCAAGCGCCACAAGCAGATATGGCAGTAGAAGGAACACCTTCATAAAAGTCACCTTTCTCAGCAATCATAGCGTTACCATGTAAAGACTCAATTTTAATTCTTTTATCATTTAATTGAACAAAAATTTCAGAAATGGGATTTTCCTCTTCATCGGTAGTTTCCACAATGATGAATTTTGCATTAACGGTTGTTTGTGCGAATGATACTTGACACAAGAGTACCATTACTAAAAGTTTAAATAGATTTTTCATGATTTTTTTTAATAAAATTAAGCAAATAAATAGGATACTTAAAATAGTTTTAAACCAATACAAATGTTGCGAATAACAGCGATGTTGCAGTCCTAGGAATAGACTCCTAAACTGAAACCGCGATTCCATACACTTGCATGTTTTCTAGATGCTCTTTATATCCCGAACGAGGCTCGACAAACTGAATGTTTAGTGTTTTAATTTCATCTTTTGGTTACATCTAACATTTGTACTGCGCATGAATCAACTGCTCGGGTTTCTCACTCGTCAAATAGATGAAAATCAAAAAACACCATTCCAATGGCTTCATGAGTACATACGTGACATTGGACTTGAACGGCGTATTGATGTCCTTGGAAAGTGGATAACCATGACGGTCGTAGTTTTTGCGAATGACCTGATGTACCTTCGGAAATTTCTCTTGGATCAACGCTTCGAACGCATTCGCAACCATGAGCTGCCGGTTGACAATGATTTCATTTCCATGTCGGCGTCCGAGTCTCAGTGGTTTGACAATTTTCGGTGAACCACAAGCAGCCACGGTACACAAATAATGTCCTTGGTGATCTAAATACGGCGGATGGGTTTTCTGTGAAAAATGCCAAGTTGTTGTTTCCGTAAATACTTTTGCAAAGGAATCAAATTCTTGTCCAAATAAGATGAGTACAAGCGTTGTGAGGATGAAAAACGGCAGAAAAAGTATCACAATCCATAGTCCTAAATGCTGCGAAGCCTTGATTTTCTCATTGAGCATTTGAAGAGTTGTATGCTGAAAAGAACGCGTATTCGCTAGCTCCACTTCACGTTTGATGAGATTCAAAAGAACCAACATGGAAATCAGGACATGGCTAATGGGTCCAAGTAGTAAACCCGTTTGATGTGAGCCAGAAATACCGTCCCAACATGTACTTAACTGGACGATTAATGCCACATTGAAGAAAAGTCCACTCAGGACAAAAATCGCAAAGATCACAACCAATAAAGGAGCTTGTTGTCTTCCCCTACTCCAAAGTTTGATCACACCAATGATGCTCAGTACTTGATATACCCAAAAGGTTAAGGAATTTCGAGAAGATAAAGGTGAATAAAAAGATGAGGTATCGATTTTTCGCCAATATTCATGCGCCTCCGAATATTCAAGGAGAAACAAGGCCCAAAACAAGGTATATGCCGCAAAAAACAAGGTCCACAAGATTTTTATGACCCAATGCATGGAATCCTTTGCCAAATGAATAAAGGCAAAAAGAATGAACAAAAATATAAATCCACCTAATAAAATGTAGGTCATTGTGATGGTTTTAATTAGTTGTTAGTACGATCGCTTTGTACAATCTCTTCATACGTCTTCACATCATCCGTATGGTGAATTTCCGACATAAACTGTGAAGTTCCTAAGCGTTTCCTGATTCTTTCCGCAAAATAGAGACCGAGTACACATCCAAGAAGACCTATCAAAATGGACAGCCACCAAAGTTTCTCATTGGACCAGTAGATGTAAATTCCTAGGGCATTCAATAAAATGAATGGAGATAAGAAGATCCGTAACCAATAGTAAAGCTCGGCAAGTTTATTCATTATAATTCATCGTAGATTAGATAAGAATCAGTCCATGTACCGTTCATGATTCTATTTTCGTGTTCCATAATGATCGCTGGCATCTTCTGAAAATAAGATGACGAAGAAGGATTTACTTTGTTTCGATAGTTCCAGGCTTCCATGGCTTTGTGATTCGCATCCAATGCGCGTTCTTTTTCCCCGTGAATGTATAAAAACCAACTGTATTCGTCCCAGGATTTAAAATTTATCTTGTTGTTTTCTTTGTTCACCCATTCATTCAGATTGAAAAAGTACGAAATGACATGTGCCGGAACAAAACTGATGCTGAGTCCAAGGATACTCAGTCCGACAACGATTTTGGAAAGTTCCTTTTTCGCATAGGACTGTGCCATATAAATGATGGTTCCGATGAAGGAAAGTAAAAACAAAGCATTTAAGCCTAAAATACCTGGACCTGTACTCCAGAAAAGGTACCTGGTAAACAAATAATAAGACCACAAGAAAATAAGCCACGTTGCGAAAAGGTTGATTCCCCACACTTTTTCCTTATTAAAACTGTGAATAACTGCAAAAATGAAAACAAGTACGATCGCCAACAGAGCTAGTAAGGAGCTAAAAGGCAAATGAAAGATGCGAAAAACAATCGAGGTCAAAAAGACAATTCCAGAGCTTAAAAGTAATTTTTTCATGGTTCTAAATTAAGGATTTCAAAAATATCTAAGGTTTTACTGCTAACTATTTTAGGCAATTCAATGAGATAGTTTGTTGAACACAATGGATGTATTGTTTAAGAGATGAAATTTTCGCAGGATTGCAGATAAAACGGGACTTTGCGACTAACTTACATGAAACAAACGGTAAAACAAATGAATATTTTCATCCATAATCGGATCATTCATGATTTGACCAATGATACCACATCCGGGATAAAATTCAAATCCATCATAAATAAATACCTTATCTGCTTTGCCATTAATTGTGCAAGAGAAACTCTTTGCATGGGAAAAGAAACGTTCTTTCTTCTTTGTTGAGCTATTTGTATTAAACACATGATAGGAAAACAACTGCACATTTTCCTTTGTGAGTATTTGTATCGTTGTCATCTCGTAATTTGGATCCCATTCTATTCTCACCCGTAAACTCGTTAAATCTTTAAACCTTTCCAGCTTCATCATGACGCTATCTGACAATATTGAAACTTCGTGTTTTAAAGCCTTTGTCTGTTTGACTGTATGTTCCGATCCAAGCGATCTGCGTTCACATGAAAACAGTGCACAAACGAAAATGAACGTTAAAAGAATGGTGAATTTAATGGATACTTCACGCATAGTTTTTCGGCTTTTTTAGTCAACTTTTAACGTAAGAAATCTTTTTTAATACAAAAATTTGTAGATGAGCGGACCTTCCCTCCAAAATTCGATTCGTGTTATAAAGTTAGAAAAACTATTGGATTTTTTAGATGAAGTTCGGAAGTTGAGAAGCTTTTGTTTTTCGTTGGAATTTCCGCAGGATTGCAAATCCAGCGGGGCTTGGCTGTAAAAACACAAATATTCAGGTATTTCCACCAGGATTTGATGTTTAATTTTATTAGTAGAATGACCAATAAACTCGCACAGACATACATTAAATTCGTTCTTCCATGAAGTATTTGTTTTGTTAGATACCTTTTTTGACCATCCGTTAGCACCCCCGTTGTATATAATTTATGGCGTTGAAGATGCTGTCGCGATGTGCAGTTTTCATCAGTCTTATTCAATTAAAGCGTTTAAATCCATCTAAACATACATTGAATCAATTCAATCTTTCCATGCGTTCTTCCAAAAGTTGCAAGGTGCTTTTTTGGGAAAGTTCAATTTGATCGGTTGTTTTACATCCTGTCATCAGTACAAAGGATGCATTTCTTTCACAGGTTTGAGACAGGTCATACTTTTTTGATAGTTTCCATAATTCCTTAAGTTCCCGAGCAGTTAATTGTTCAAAAAGCATGTAGCGGGTTGAAATAAACGTGTGCGACGTCAAGTCATATGAATAGTGCATATCCAAGCATTCATCCAATAGAAAACTAGGCAATTTCCCTTTTTTTAATTCACCCTTCAAGCTATCTAAAAATACAGGAAAGAACATTCCGCGATTATGATAACCCATCTCTGAATCATTGATTACCGGTTCTTCAAATTCAACCATGGTTATTGCTTTTCCCGAATGACAGCCAAAACAAGAAAGGATAAAAGCCATCATGAAACCCAGATTGATAGTCCTCAAAAGCATGTATTTCATCATTGTTCTATTTTTTTATTTTATTTTAAATTTCCCGCTTGATAACACTTCATCAAGACGGTTCCTCACATTCTTCTTTCATGCGAATTTGCGTAAAATGCTCACCTGCTCGTTGGGCGAGTTCATTCATTGTATATTCACTTGTACTGATGATGCAAAGGTCCAGGTGATGCGTAACTTTGATCAGGACGTTACGACCAAGTGGAATGAAATCAATGTTCTTGTAACTCAAATTTATTGGATAATACAGCATTTCATCCACTATGGATTTTAGTTCCGATTCATTTAGCATCAATGCGCCTGAATGCTGGCTCGAAATGTGATTGTCTGACAAAAGCGTTTTAAAAATACCTAAAAATTCATTTTCCAGGTCTTCCTCGGGAATCCAGGGAAAATCCTTGTCTTCATGTTTCATGACCCAACAATCTATCTTTAAAAACGATATTAGGTCCTGAAAACAAGTGATTAGGGAAATTAAAGCGAAGGTCTTCCCCTCTTCACCGGAAAACTGCAGACAAGTCCCATACCATATTGACTGACTTTTTACATCTGGATCCAACCAACGTAAGTAATCTTGATAATCAAAATCAACAATGGAATCTATGTTCCCTTCTGTTATTTTCATGCTTTCTATGACACTATTTTATTTTTCTTCTCTGTATTTTTCTCTCGTATTGAAAACTAGCGGTTTGCGTGTCCCCTGTGAGATGCTCCATTTCTGTATTATTTACATGTTATTTTAACATAACCTTTGG
>CAIRMS010000393.1 GCA_903879765.1 uncultured Flavobacteriales bacterium | reverse complement strand
TCACTTTTTATACATCATTGTATCATACGTTTTTGGGTCCAACCGTTTACATGGATGTGGATCACCGATACAAAGGATTGGATCAACGCATTCATCAAGCCAATGGATTTGTGAATTACACGACATTTTCATTGTGGGACACCTATCGAGCACAACATCCCTTCTTGAATTTAATGCAACCAAAAGTCAATGCTGATATGATTGAATCCATGTTAGCGCATTACGACCAAAGTGTACACCACATGCTTCCCGTTTGGTCACATTTCGCCAATGAAAACTGGTGCATGATTGGCTATCATAGTGTTTCGGTACTGGCTGATGCCATGATTAAAAACAATCCTGGATTTGATTATGCGCGTGCACTAAAAGCGGCGGTAACAACGTCGAATCAACGATTTTATGAAGGATTAGGTACGTACCTTGACTATAAATATGTCCCGGAAAATTTAAGTGGAAATTCTGTTTCTAAGACCTTGGAATATGCGTATGATGATTGGTGTATTGCTCAAATGGCGAAAAAAATGGGACAAGATTCATTGTTTTCGGTTTATCAAAAACGTTCTGGTTATTTTGAAAATCAATTCGATTCCTCCATTGGTTTTATGCGTCCACGCATGGCGGATGGAAGTTTTAAAAAGGAATTTGATGTCTTAAGCACACATGGACAAGGATTTATTGAAGGGAATGCGTGGAATTATTCCTTGTATGTCCCGCAGAATCCAACACGTTTAATTGCTTTAATGGGTGGGGAAAAACGTTTTGTTGAGCATTTAGATTCCTTGTTTACGATGTCACTTCCAGATAAGTACTTTGCAGAGACGGAAGACATCATGCGAGATGGAATCATAGGGAATTACGTACATGGAAACGAACCCTCACATCACGTTTCATACTTGTACAATTTCACAAGTCAACCATGGAAAACACAAGCGTGTACGCGCATGATTCTTCCAAAACAATACAAAGCAAAACCGGACGGGCTAGGAGGGAACGACGACTGTGGACAAATGAGTGCGTGGTATATTTTTACTGCTTTGGGATTTTATCCTGTTGCTCCGGGTTCTAATGAATATGCCATCACGAGTACAAGTGTCAAATCAGCAATGATTCACTTATCGCAAGGAAAAAAATTCAACATTGTGGTTGAAAACCAAGCGAAGAACAATGTTTACATTCAATCCGTACGCTTGAATGGCGTTCCGCTATTGAAACCCTTTATTACACACGAACAAATGGTCAGTGGAGGGATTTTAGAGGTGAAAATGGGTGCTAAACCGAACAAAAAATTATTTCATTGAGTTTCGATCTTTTGGATGAACAATCTTCGCATTCTCATGTTTTAAAAGCATGTATCAATTAAAGACCACACAGTTTATTCCCGCAACCATGAAGGAATGTTGGGATTATTTTTCATCCCCAGGGAATTTGAAAGAAATTACTCCTCCAGGAATGGGATTCATCATTAAAACGGATCTTCCATCAAAGATGTATGAAGGAATGATGATTGAATATAAAGTAACTCCTTTGTTAGGTATTCCAATGAATTGGATCACCGAAATAAAGGCAGTGAAAGAAGGACAATTCTTCATTGATGAGCAGCGTAAAGGACCCTATGCGATTTGGCACCACGAGCATCACTTTAAAGAAGTAGAAGGTGGAGTGGAAATGACAGACATCGTAAGTTATGAAGTTCCTTTTGGTATTCTAGGAAAACTGGTTCATCCGATAATTGTGAAGCCAAAATTGAATCAAATTTTCCAATACAGAACGAAAAAAGTAGAGGAGATTTTTCCAAATAAAAAGTGAGTCAAACGCACAAACATTTACTTAACTTTGAAGCATGGAAAATACCGAAATAATAAAGGTTCAACACCTCGCGAAAAACTTTGGGAGTTTTCAAGCAGTGAAGGATGTGTCTTTTACGGTCAATAAAGGAGATGTTTTTGGATTTCTTGGTCCCAATGGAGCAGGGAAAAGTACAACGATTCGTTGTATGTTGTCACTCATTAAGCCAGATAAAGGACAAATTCAATTATTTGGGAAAGACCTGAATCAACATCGTAACGAAATTCTTTCGAGGGTTGGGAGTATTATAGAAAAACCAGATTTTTACCGTTATCTCTCCGCTGAAAAGAATTTAGCGATTTTCGCACGCATATCTGGAAAGGATGTTTCCAAAAAAGAAATTGCTGAAATGTTGGATTTCGTTGGACTAAATGGACGAAACCGAGATAAAGTTGGTGGATTCTCTCACGGGATGAAACAGCGATTAGGGATTGCACAAACTTTGTTGCATCAACCAGATTTAATCGTGCTAGATGAACCAACGACTGGATTAGATCCGCAAGGAATCGTTGAAATTCGAAATTTGATTTTAAGATTAAAATCCGAGCAAAATAAAACCGTGATTCTTTCTTCACACCAATTATCGGAAATTGAGTTGATCTCGAATCGAATGGTCATCATCAATAAAGGACAATCAATCATTGAAGGTGATGTGAAGGAATTGCTGAATGCCCAAGAAATGGTTGTTCAGATGGAAGTAAATGACATGGAGAAAACGGTGAATGTTCTTCACGCAAGTTTTCAAAGTGCAAGTTTCAAGAAAATCAATGAACGCATCATTGAAGTGACAATTGAAAAACAGCTTGTTCCAAGTTTAAATCGCTTATTAGTTCAAGAAGGCGTGGAGGTTCACGCTATGGAGCCAAAAAGAAAACTCGAAGATTTTTTCATGAAAATAATTCAATCCTAATGTTACTGAAAAACACCTATAACGAGTTTGTTAAAATTCTCGCAAAACCAAGAAGTTACCTGGGAATTGGTGCATTGACCCTTCTTGTATTATTGATTTTATTTGCGATGAAGGCAGATGGAAAATCATTCATTTCGTTTGTGACGGCATCTTTTGAACAAACGTTATCCTTCAATGGGAATATTTTGAATGGAAACTTGATTGCATTTATCATACTTCAAATGTTGATTGTACATATCCCACTTTTGGTTTCCTTGGTTACTGGTGACTTGATTTCTGGAGAAGCGGCGATGGGAACAATTCGCATGATGGCAGCAAAACCGATTTCACGGACACAAATCGTGCTTTCAAAATTTATCGCAGGTGCTGTGTATACGTTAATCCTTACTTTATGGCTTGGATTCCTAGCATTAATCGTTGGAAAATGGATTTTTGGATCAGGCGATTTAATTGTGTTAAACAGTGATGGATTGGTGATTTTGAAAGAACAAGACATTTTGTGGCGCTATGGATTAAGCTTTGGAGTAGCGTATTTAGCATTGCTGACGATTTCTACCTTGTCCATTTGTTTGTCTGCTTTCGCAGAGAATTCCATTGGTCCAATCGTAAGTACTATGTCGATCATCATTCTTTTTACGATTATTGGAACCTTGGACGTTTCCGTTTTTGATTCGATAAAGCCCTTTCTTTTTACCACACACATGGCTTCTTGGCGCTCGTTTTTTGAAGACCCAGTTCCTTGGACAACCATTCGGAATTCAGTATCCATTCTTGTTGCACATAACATCATATTGGTATTAATTGCAGTCTACAAATTCAATAAAAAAGACATCAC
>CAIRMS010000392.1 GCA_903879765.1 uncultured Flavobacteriales bacterium | reverse complement strand
TATTTTCATAGTAACACCAAGCAGGTTTGTGCGCTTTTCCTGCTCGAGCCCATTCTTCATCCGTTTTCGCTTCTAAAATTGGGTCGCCATTGTTAAAGGATGAAACATTCAAGTTGTGTGTGCACCAAAATTGATTTCCTATTTGAACATTATTTGATTCATTGAGTAAGGACATTTTTGAGCGAAGGACTTTCAAACTATCTTGCAGATTTTTTAAAGTTTTTGAACTATTTAATATCGCAAGGTCTTTATTTTGAGCAAGTATCTTATTGTTTTCTAGTTCTTTTTTGACATTATTCAATGTTAATTCAAGAGAAGTAATATTTGCATTCAATTGAATTATTTTTGAATCGAGTTCAGCTTGACGTGAATTTGCTGTTTTCTGTTCATTAACTTGAATGTTTTTGATGCTGTCTTTTTGAAAGGATAAATTCTCAATCTGGTCTTTTTTTGACTGAGCAAATCCGAAACCATGAAACAAGGCTATTAAAAGCAAATAAATGCGCATTTTATTTTTAATTAGAATAATCCACTAATAATGGACTATTGATTTATTTTTCTATCCATTCTCCACATTGTGGTTTTTGGTAAGTCTTCTCCCATTGAACTATTCTTTGCTCATTATCCAACAAGTCCCAATAACCCTTAAAATACTGTATTGAAATTATTCCAATGCCCGCTGGATCAAACTCATATCCATAAAAGTTATCGATAACCTCCCATTGGATTTTTGAACCAGAAATAATTGGGGTTTCCCATTCATCACCAACATCATACATTTGCGTAAAATAAACTATTTCTTCGCCTTGATGAAGTAAACTAATCCTGAAAATTATATTTGCGCCATACGGACCATTTATACCGCCAGTGCTAAAGCTCCAAGAGAACTGATTTTTATTTTCTTCAACTAAAGTATTTAGTGCGCGAATACGCTCGTTTAGTTTTTGCAAACTATCTGAAAGCAATATGATCTTTTTTCCATTTTCGAACTTCTGCTCATCAAGTAATATTAATTTTTGTTTTGTCTTGGTTAAGTTATCATCTAAGTTTTTAATCTCTTCTTTCAAATCCTCTATGATTGAACTCATTTGTTTATTTTGAGCATCTGATTCATTTTGTTCTTTTGTTAGTTTTGTTTGAATACTATCCAATTGAAGATTTAAATATTCAATCTGACTCTTTTTTGATTGGGAAAATACGAAACTATGCAACAAGGCAATTAAAAAAAATAAAGTAGTGAATTTGTTTTTACTCATAGTTCTGTGTAGTTGAATTAAATTTTAAAACTCTGTTTGACACTACTTTACCATGTCTTTTTTTTGTTTCTTTCAAATCGAAAAATTCACGGCCATTGTCAATAAATGAGCGTTCATACTCAATATCTTTCTGTCCATTATTTCCGCCATCATTTTCCAATAGCAATCCTTCAAATACTTTCAAAATTCGGGAATCATAGAATTGATAAATAACTTCATATCCTACCATAGTTCCCCAAGAAGTAAAGCCCCCATTAAGAATAATTGCAAAACTTTCTTTTCCAGTTGAACAAATCGTGTTTAACTCTGCAAAATTACCCCAGCCATTCATTGGGTTGGAATTAGTATTAATTTTGAATTTAAAAATCCAATGTGTTGCATTCCATTCTAACAAAGAAATGTAATTTGTTCCTGCAGCAGCATGGTAATCATTTGGATTTGTCACGCCAACCACAACCAATGCATATTTCTTGCCTTTCCATTCAAATACTTGTTTTCCTTGTATTTCAAATTTCGGCTTCAAACTTGGGTCAATTTCGGAGATGAAATCAGGACCTAATTCACTTGGTAGAATGTTGATTAATCGAATTAATTCCGCATTTGTTAAGAAAAATTCTTCTGAACTAATCAATTGAATTGGCATGGTTTCAATGATGAATTGTAAACTGTCTCGAAGTGATTTTACTTCCTTTTCAATCTTCGCAAGGTTTGATTCCTTTTCAGAAAGGATGATTTTCTTTTCTTCTAGATCGCTTTTGACGCTTCCTAGAGTTGATTCTAAAGAACTGATTTTATTCCTCAATTGACTGATTGTTGCATTCAATTCAGCCTCTCTTGTGTAAGCTGATTGTTGTTCTTTGATTTGAATGGTTCTAATGCTGTCCACTTGAAATGATAGATACTCAATTTGCTCCTTCTTTGATTGAGAAAAGACAAAAGTTGTATAGAAGCAAATGAGCGATAGGACTATCTTCATAATTGATTTTTGTCAAAATTACTTTATTTGACCTGAAAACAAACTTATACTTCATGTAATTCTTGTAACTTTCCTTACCTTTAAAGTAATGAAAAAACTATCAAGAAGATCCGTTATCCCTTTACTTGGCGCGAGTATGCTGGCACCATTTATGATTCAGTCCTCGCCTGTAAAACCGGAAATTCACACCAATTATCAGCTGCCAAAAGCCTTAGCGAAAGGTGATCTTGTCGGAATTTGCGCTCCAGCGGGTGCGAGTCATGATCAAAAAGAAGTTGCTGATTTTGTTTTATTATTACAAAACCTCGGTTACCGCGTGAAAACGGCGGGTAATCTACAAACACGGTTTGGCTATCTTTCAGATACAGATGAGGCGCGCTCAAAAGCGTTTATGGAACTAATTCTAGATACCGAAGTAAAAGCCATCTTCTTTACACGCGGCGGATGGGGTTGCGCACGCATTCTACCTTTGTTGGACTTCAATGCGATTCAAAAAAATCCAAAAATTATCTTAGGATTTAGTGACATCACGGCATTTTTAGTCGCCATCACACATAAAACCGGACTCATTACCTTTCATGGTCCAAATGGAAATGCCTCTTGGGGAGATTTTAGCCTCAAATCGATTGAAAACATGATTGTAAAGGGAACGACCGACACCATCGTGACAACGGACCCAAAACTGTATCCAACACCTCCCGTCTGCATACGACCTGGAAGTGCGCGCGGCGAGCTTTATGGTGGAAATTTAAGCGTGCTAACTGGACTCCTCGGAACAGAATACCTGCCAGATTGGAAAGGGAAAATTCTATTTTTAGAAGAGGTTAAAGAAGAACCCTATCGCGTAGACCGCATGTTAACGCAGTGGAAACTAAATGGTGTCTTTGATCAATTAGCAGGAGTTGTTTTAGGCCAATTTCGCAAGTGTATTCCGGAAGAACCTGAATGGTCTTTCAGTTTAGAACAAGTTTTTGAACAGCATTTTAAAGATGCTAAATTTCCGGTTTTTAGTGGCTTTTTGTGTGGACACATTTTGGATAAATTTACCCTCCCTGTTGGACAAACAGTAGAAATGGATGCGACACAATTTTCCATCCGGCCACTCGCATCTTCGGTAAGATTCTTGTAACAAAAAAAACAATTGACATTTTAAGAAATAATCACTATTTTTAGTGTAGACAGAACGTGTCGCAATTTAAGTTCTAACTCAATTCAACTGTTTATGAAAAAGATATTGTACAATTGGGATAAATACAAATTAGGACGTCGATTACACTACTTGCAAAAACGCCTAGTGCGAGCTGAAAGTAACGGATATGATGATAGAATCGCAAATTACAAACGACTTATCAAGGATGTCCAAGAAAAATTAAAACACGTTAAGGAATAAAGACCTCTTCGGATTCAATAATCGAAATCCACTCATCGACACTTTTCGCATCTTCAATGTGATATGCACCTGAAACGGTTCGGCGCAAAGCAATCATCGTTGCGCCAGAATTCAGTTTTTTACCGAAATCTGAAGCAATGCTTCGGATATAGGTTC
>CAIRMS010000391.1 GCA_903879765.1 uncultured Flavobacteriales bacterium | reverse complement strand
TCATCATCAATTACTAATTCAAATTTTTTAAACTTAGCCATTTCTCTTTCAAAATTAGGCATTCTACTCGAATGAGAAATACACAATTGCTTGTCAATTGATCGATTTAAACAAAAGATTATCGCGTTAAATTTTAATTACTTTTGTTTAGATAATATTATTTAAATGAAAATTCAACAAATCTCCGCCATTCTTTTCTTCTGTTTGATCAGTAAAAGCTTTGCACAGCCGACTAAAAAAATAACAAATAGAGATAATTATGCCTGGCAGTTTGGCGTGTCTTGGTTGTTTACAGACGATGATGGATATGAACTAAATCCGTTTTCCTCTTCTGACTTACACAGCGCACCTTTTCCAACGCGCATTTTCATTGATAAATACATTTACAATGGTTGGAGTATGGACGGTGGAATTGGCTATCAAAAATATGATCAAACCAAATTAGTAAATGACTCTTTGGGAATATCAGGAAGTATGATCTCTGCAGATGTTGCGTTAAAATATTCATTCTACAAACAACTGGGTAGAGGCATCGTGGATCCATACATTGGTGCTGGTTTAGGTGCAACAATGAGATCTTCCGATTCTAGAAATAAAGCGCAAACATTTTCACCAACATGTAATTTTAGCGCTGGATGTACTTTTTGGATGAGTAGTAATTTAGGCTTACAAGCCCAAGGAACGTTAAAACTCGGACTTACGGATTTCCTTCAAAGTTCAGACTACATGCAATATAGT
Organism: uncultured Flavobacteriales bacterium; assembly: GCA_903879765.1. Classification (GTDB taxonomy): domain Bacteria; phylum Bacteroidota; class Bacteroidia; order Flavobacteriales_D; family Crocinitomicaceae; genus UBA952. Next base: position 7,743 of record CAIRMS010000391.1, on the reverse strand, counting down.
ATTGGCTTAACTTACCGAATTGAACAAACGGATGGTTATAAAAGTGACTTTAACAAATCAAAGTATAAAATCTCTAAACACAGAACACGTATCAAAGTAAAAAAACCAAAAAGCGAATCTTAATTTTCGATTCGAAATCTCTTTTGTGTTTTTTGCTTCGTGGTAACTATTCCGAAATAATAGGTTCCATTCGGTAATTCTGAAGTTTGGAATTTAAGGAGATGTCCTCCTTGTTCATAAAGTTCATCTGTTAATTGTCGAACAATCTTGTCCGATTCCCAAATATTAAATGTTACATGGGTTTCCGCTGGACAAACAAAATAAAAACTAATCTCTCCAGCAGCTGGATCGTGATCAAGGGAATATAATTCGCAATAAACTGCTTGATCCACATTTCCTTTAGATAAATACCTAAGTAAAAATCGGTATGCAATGATCGCCATCAAAATGATGAGCGTTACTACTAAAAACTCTATTAACATATCCATTACAACGAAATTACACCTTTTATCTGAGCCGCCTTTTCATAGATTTCTATAATTGAATCTACTGACAGCATGACTTCTTTTACACTTACACTCACATAATTACCTTTCCCTGATTGATGATAGGCGATATCCGCATTTTCATCAAACAAAGCGCTTACCAAAGCCATGCGCTCATTATCGTTTGGTACGATAAACTTGAACAAGTAAACATTGGGCCAATCGAGCTGCTCTAATTGAGCCCTTAAATTATTAAATACACTCACGAAGCAAAGTTAAGGAAGCATTTTCATTCTCAGCTTGAAGATCTTTTTAATTTTGTAATAAGATGAAATTATTTTCCTTAAGCCTTTTATCAATCAGTTTTGTTCTAGTCGGATTCGGTCTGCTGAACATGAAGGAGGTCAAAACTCAAAAAATGGTTTACCATAAGGTGAAACCTGTATTTGAATGTGGTAAATTTCAACCCAATGAATTTAGCCAACTATTGAATAATCGCTTAAGTGATTATATGGACAGGTCTGTAAAACAAGGTGTCAATGCTTCCGAAGACGAACGTGGAATCAAAGAAAAGATTAGGACTGGTAAACTTGTACTTGTGACTCCTTTCACTGGATTTGAAATCGATGAATTCCAATATTCATACCCTGTCTTGACGCCTTATGCTAAAAAGATTTTATCCGAAATTGGACAAGCATTTCATGATTCATTACAATTTACCCCTTTAGCGGACACAAGACTTCTTGTCACATCCATGACCAGAACGCATCACTCCGTATCGAAACTTGTTCGTCACAACAGAACTGCAGTAAAAAAAAGTCCCCATTTAAATGGAAATACATTTGATTTTTCTTTTTCGCGATTTGTAAGCAATACATCGTTAAGTGCCTGTGAAACCCAGTATTTACAAGAATTAAGTGCCTCTATCCTTCTCAAATTCAAACAGGACTGTAAACTTTGGGCGACTTTCGAACGTCACGAAGAATGCCTACACGTTGTTACGCGCATGGGTAAATAAAAAATTGATGTATTTTTGCATCGAATGAAACACCTCATCCTTTCCATTTTCTTTTTCATTTGTAGCATAGCCTTTAATCAGACTACTTCAGAGTCTTTATCAGGGATTTCAGCGCAACGAATAAATGTTGATTTGACAATTGATGGAAAACTTAGTGAAAAAGAATGGCAAACACCCGCTGAAGCACATTCCTTCACACAACTTCAACCTTACCCAGGAAATGCGTCTAGAAAAGAAACTGAGGTAAGAATGCTATATGACGACAACGCTGTTTACATTAGTGCCATCTGTTTTGATGATCCTGATTCCGTTTCAAACGTATTATCCATCCGCGACGACTATAATCCCAACTTAGACATCTTTAGTATTTACCTTGATACATACAATGATGATCAAAACGGCTTCTATTTTGGCATCACAAGTCGTGGTGTTCAAATTGACGCGAAAATGCAGGGCACTAACTACATCGGTGAATTAAACCTTGCTTGGTTTAGCGCTACTGAATTAACCGAACAAGGATGGACAGTCGAAATCCGAATACCTTACAGTGCCATCCGTTTTCCGAATACAGAAGTTCAGAATTGGGGTATTAATTTCTCTCGAGAAATAGCAAGGTATAGAGAAAATTCTACTTGGGTTAAGGTGAATCCAGACTTGGAGAATTTCCTGCTCGAAAGTGGAGAAGTTGTAGGCATCAAAGGGATCAAACCTCCGCTTCGTTTAGCCCTTATGCCATATGTTTCCTCTTATTTTGATCGCGTTCCGAAAGGCGATGGAACATTTGGTTGGACACGTTCACTGAATGGTGGAATGGACATCAAATACGGAGTGAATGAAGCGTTTACGTTGGACGTTACATTGGTGCCTGATTTTGGGCAAGTCGTTTTCGATCAACAAGTCTTGAATTTGAGTCCATTTGAGGTACAGTTCAATGAAAATCGTCAGTTTTTCACAGAAGGAACAGAATTATTCAACAAAGCCGGACTTTTCTATAGCCGAAGAATTGGCATTCAAGCACCCTACAAAGTAGTAACGACCATGTTGGGTCCAGATGAATATATAAAAAATGTGCCCGCTGGTTCGAAACTATACAACGCAACCAAGCTTTCGGGACGCATGAGTAACGGACTTGGGATCGGTGTTTTTAATGCCGTGAATGCGGCGCAATATGCAACAGCCGTAAATTACGACAGTGGTCTCGAACGGGAAGTCATGATTTCACCTTTAACAAATTACAATGTATTTGTCCTCGATCAAAATTTAAAAAACAATAGTTCTGTTACTTTTACCAATACAAGTGTTTTACGTTCTGGTGAGTTTTATGATGCCAATGTCAGTGGATTAAATTTCAATGCAAACACGAAGAATAACAAATTCAATTTCAACGGAAAAACCACCGTTTCTGTTCAAAGCAGTGCCAATTCATCTGTTGGATATAACTTTAATTTTAACTTTGGAAAGCAACGTGGCACTTGGGTCTACGGTGTTGGATACCTTGAAGAATCTGATAAATTCGATCCAAATGACCTTGGATTTAACTACAATAACAACAAGCGAATCCTCGAAGTATCTGGAGGATTCCGCAATTTCAAGCCAAAGTGGAAAGAACTCACGAAAGTTATTTTAAGTGGTTCGATTTCTAGTATAAGGCTTTACGCTCCAAATAATTATGTTGGAACATATTCTAATTTGGGATTTGTGATGGTTTCGAAAACTTTTAATGCTACGGGTTTTGGGAATAACAACACACTTACAAACAACTATGATTACTTCGAGCCACGCGTTTGGGGTAGTTTCTTTCTTCGCCCGAAAAACTATAGCTTCAACTATTGGATTTCAACAAACTATCAAAAACGATTAGCTATTGATGCCGGAACCAATTACATTATTGTACAACGAGAAAACTGGAAGGAATATGGCTACTATATAAGTCCACGAATTCGATTTACAGACTTCATTGCCTTCAGTTATAATTGGAGTCAAGATTTCGAACGAAATAGTGAAGGATATGCTGTTCCATTTGATGAACCCGTAAACTTGCCGTCTGGAATTATCTTTGGGAATCGAGACCGCATCAACACTACCCAAACTATTTCTATGGAATACATATTGACCAATCGAATGGGGATTACCTTCCGATTAAGGCATTATCGTTCTGCCATCAACTACCATTTTTTCGGAAGCCTAAATGAACAAGGATTAATTGATGCCATACCAACGTATCAAGGATTAAATAATAACGGAGAGTCGGCTTATAACATCAATTACAATGCCTTTACGATTGATTGTCAATACCGATGGGTTTTTCAACCGAATAGTGAATTCAACATCGTTTGGAAAAACTCAATTTTTAGTTCGGACAAAGATGTTCAATCAATGTATTGGTCCAACCTGCAAAACACCTTAGCAAATGGACCAGTGAACAGTATTTCTTTTAAGTTAATCTATTGGCTTGATGCCGGTCAAGCATTCGGTAAATTAAAACTTTAATTACCATTTAGAATATTCCCCATCATTGGAGATATATCCATGTTGATAGGTCTCGGTAGTGGATTCACTTTCTTCAATGAAACTTGGATAAACCTGAAGCTTTTCGTAGAAAATCTTTCCTCCAGATGGAACTGCAATCATAAACTTCACATTTTGATCACGGAATTTATCCGTTGCAGGAAAAGAATACATCGTCTCCAATAACATGCGATTTTCTTGGAATTCATATGCGCATTTAATGTTTCGCGCTTTTTTCAATGCCAATTCATGCGTGCGTCCTTGTGAATCATTGATTTGTTTAATGTGAAACAAGGAATCACTTGATTGAGAATACACCAATTCAATTCCTTGAAGGTAAACACGTCCATTTTTGATGGTTATTACTCCTTCATCCCCATTACTTTTAATTTTGAATCCATCAATCAATTGACTTTCAATGGATTTCTTTTCAATGTTCAACTCAAGACCGGAAATAGTGGCGATTTCTTTTTCCACTTCTCCGTAGATCGCCATAGAACGTCCGATTTGAACTCCTCCCAACGAAACGAGAACAACACCTACGACGAGTGTCACTCCGAAAATTGCCGTCAAAACCTTTAAATAAGTTGCTTTAAATCGAGTGATGAGTCGAATACCAAACAAATAACATTGGGCAACCAGGGCAATAGAAATCAAGGCAATTCCTAAGTAAAAATAGGACTCATGCGAAGCAGATTCAAACAACAAACCACCGAAATCTTGAAAGGACATAAATCGTCCGTTCAATTGTGCAGGAATGATATCTGGATTCACAAAGAAAAACACAATAGCAAAAACGAAAATACCCGTTCCAAACAGCAAAGCCCAAACGCCGATGACCACGGAGATGATGCGCAGTATCCCTGCGATTGAGGATTGAATACCTGAATTCGACTTCAATTCCTTCGCTCCTTTTTTGATGCGATTGGCCGCATCCCCCAATTCCGATTTCATGTTTTCAATGTTCACATGTTGCCCTTTCATGCGCAGTTTATCACTACTTGTTTTCGCCATAGGAATAATCGCCCACAGTACAATGTAAAGTAAGAATCCTATGCCAAATGTCAATAAGGTAAAAACGTAAATGGCACGAATGATCACTACGTCAACGTTAAAGTAAGCTGCTACACCGGCACAAACTCCTCCGAGCATTGCGCGATCTCCATCTCTAAACAAGCGTTTTTCCACGGGGGTATCTATTGAAGACGTTGCTTCATTACCATTTCCATTAGATTCATCTGTGAAATCCTCTGGTCTCCCAAGTTTTTCGATGATTTGTTCAATGACGGAAAGTTCAACTACCTGTTTGAAAGGTGTCAATTGCTGTTGCAACAATTCAACCATTCGTAATTCAATGTCTTGAAGAATTTCGTCACTCCCCTCCTCTTTTTGAAGGACTTGCTTTAACTGCTGTAAATACGCATTCAAACGCTCAAAGGCTTGCTCCTCAAAAATAAATGGAATTCCTTGTAAATGAATGGAAACTGTTTTGTTCATAATCTTGATATTATAAGGTTGTAATATGACTCACTGCTAACTGCAGTTCTGTCCATGTGCGTTCTAATTCGCTTAAAAAAGCCTTTCCGTCTTCTGTTATAGTGTAATACTTTCTTGGCGGACCGGAAGTGGACTCTGCCCAGCGATAATCCAACAAGTTCATGTTCTTCAATCTTGTCAATAAAGGATAAATCGTTCCCTCCACTACCTTCAACTGTGCTAGGTCGAGTCGTTCCAGTATTTCGGATGGATAAGCTTCCTTCTTGTCCAATATGCTCAAAATGCAATACTCAAGTATTCCTTTCCGCATTTGGGACTGTGTATTTTCAACATTCATTTAGCAATAGTTTATACAAAGATATATGTTTTACTTTGTATTATGCTATACATAGTAGATAAACATAAAAAAAGTGCTTGAATTATTTTAAGCACTTAAAGTAATCAAATGGTTCTGAACAGATTAAGCATTGATAATGTGCTTTACAAGCAGTACTTCCAAATTGACTCACCATTTTTGTTTCACGAGAATTACATCTTGGACATGGAACAACCGTTTGCGCAGCAAAGAGCACGCTTTTATCCACCTCATTTTCTGGTGGAGCGATGCCAAAATCCTTTAGTTTTTTTCGTCCTGATTCGGAAAGCCAATCTGTTGTCCAGGCTGGAGAAAGCACCAAATGAACTTTTGCCTCTACACCGTGTTCCTTTAACTTAAGTAGAATATCGTCCTCCATGGTTTTCATGGCTGGACAACCGCTATACGTCGGAGTGATGGTAATCTGCCATTCATCATTCAGGTACTCTACTCCACGCAACACACCAAGGTCTGCCAAGGATAAAACAGGAATTTCAGGGTCACAGACCTCGTCTAACCAAGAAAGAATGGATTCTTTCGTTACCATTTCATGTTTGGATAGGCGCGTTGCATGTATTGCAAATCAGCTAATAAGAAACCTAAATGTTCAGAGTGCATTCCCCTTCTACCGCCTTCAAATTGCCAATTGTTTGTGGGAATAACTAATGTTGATTCTTCGAGAACCGACAATACGGTTTTGGACCATTCAGCTTTTATTTCACTCATAGATGGAACCATTCCTAATGAAATCAAGGTAGTATCCTCTTCTGTTTGAAAAAACAATTCATCTGTATAGCGCCAGAGAAGATCAAGTGCTGTTTGCGCACGTTGATGTGATTCATCCGTTCCATCACCTAAACGAATCACCCATTCAGATGTATGTTTCAAGTGATATCTTGTTTCCTTGAGCGATTTTTCTGCAATGGCAGCGATTTGCTTATCCGTTGATTCAAGCAATTTTTCATACAAAGGCTTTCTAAACGCATCGAATAAAAATTGGCGCATCATGGTATTTGCAAAGTCACCGTTTGGCTGCTCCAATAAAAGCGCATTTCGGTATTCATTTTCGAAACGTAAAAATGCTAATGAATCATGGTCTTTCCCTTGTCCGTCTAACACTCCAGCATAATCCAACAAGCTCATCGCTTGTCCGATTAAATCCAAGGAAATATTGGTCATGGCAATGTCCTCTTCTAAAATAGGTCCATGTCCACACCACTCTCCTAAACGTTGACCCAAAATAAGGCTGTCGTCTCCTAAACGAAGAACGTAATTGTACAAAGCTTCATTTTTCATCTTACATGTGTTTTATGCCATCAGGCACTTCGTAAAACGTAGGATGACGGTATACTTTAGTGTCCGATGGTTCGAACAAAGAGTCTGCATCTGATGGATCCGAAGCATGAACGTTATTTGATTCTATCACCCAAATACTTATTCCTTCAGATCTACGGGTATAAACGTCTCGTGCGTTTGCTAATGCTAATGTAGCATCAGGCGCACGTAAACTGCCCACGTGTTTGTGATTTAATCCTTGTTTACTACGGATAAAAACCTCCCAAAGAGGCCATTCTCTGTTTGACATAGTTTCTAAATATAAATGTGTTATGCTGTTTTCTTCAATGCGCGTTTTTCAGCGTAGGCCATAGCTGCTTCTCGCACCCACATTCCTTCTTCCTTCGCTTTCGTACGTGCTTCAATGCGTTCTTTGTTGCAAGGTCCATTCCCGTTCACAACTTGCCAAAATTCATCCCAATTAATTGGACTAAAATCATAGTGACCTGTTTCTTCGTTCCATTTCAAATTCGGATCTGGAATGGTTAATCCTACCAATTCGGCTTGAGGAACGGTTTGATCAACAAATGCTTGACGTAATTCAT
>CAIRMS010000390.1 GCA_903879765.1 uncultured Flavobacteriales bacterium | reverse complement strand
CCATTGAAAAGTTTAGGACAAAACAAAAAAGGCAGGATCAACTCCTGCCCTTTTATATGAATATAGATGAATCTGTTTTTTAGATGTTCTCGATGATCATTGCGGATGCTCCACCACCACCGTTACAAATTCCAGCCCCACCAATTTTTGCGTTGTTTTGTTTGAGTACATTGATCAAGGTAACAATCACACGTGAACCTGAGTTCCCAAGTGGGTGTCCTAGTGCCACTGCACCACCGTTAACGTCAACCTTTGCTGGATTGATTCCAAGAATCTTCGTGTTGGCAATACCAACAACAGCAAACGCTTCGTTCAATTCCCAGAAATCAACATCTGCAACAGTCATGTTGACTTTCGCTAACGCTTTTGGAATCGCCAATGAAGGTGCTGTGGTAAACCATTCTGGTGCTTGCGCAGCATCTGCGTAACTCACGATTTTCGCGATTGGCGTCAATCCAAATTTCGCAACAGCTTCTTCGGAAGCTAAAATCAAGGCTGAGGCTCCATCGTTTAATGTGGATGCATTCGCTGCAGTGATCGTTCCTTCTTTGTCGAACGCTGGACGTAAAGACGGGATTTTATCTAAAAAGACGTTTTTATATTCTTCGTCCTCCGAAACCATGATTGGCTCTCCTTTGCGTTGAGGAACAGCAACTCCAACAATCTCGTTATTGAATCTTCCTTCACTCCAAGCATTTGCTGCTTTCGTATATGATTCAATAGCAAATTGATCTTGATCCTCACGTGTAATGTTATGTTCTTTTGCACATAACTCAGCACAGTTACCCATTGGTACTTTGCTGTATACATCTAATAGTCCATCTTTTGTTATTCCGTCTAACATCGTGATGTTTCCGAATTTCGTTCCATTTCGTCCATCTAGATAATGAGGAACTTGTGACATGTTCTCCATTCCACCAGCAATAACAATATGGTTATCTCCAGCTAGGATCGATTGTGCTCCTAGCATAATCGCTTTCATTCCGGAAGCACACACTTTGTTTACGGTAGTACATGGAACATTATTTCCTAGTCCAGCACCAAGAGCTGCTTGACGAGCCGGTGCTTGACCAACTCCAGCTTGTAGTACATTCCCCATAAATACTTCATCAATGATGCTCGCATCTATATTTCCTTTTTCTAATGCTCCTTTGATCGCTACAGATCCTAATTGGGTTGCAGGAATGCTTGATAAGCCGCCCATAAATGTTCCCATTGGAGTTCTTGCCGCAGCAACGATGTAAACTGTTTTTGACATATGCTTGAAAATTTTCACGAAGTTACGGATTCCTTTTTTGAATTTGATTTTAAAGAGAAAAGAAATCGCGACATTTCCGGAATTGTCCTTATTTTTGAAGCCATGCATTTACATACAGATTTCTCTCTTTGGTGGCTTGTTCCAATTGGACTTTTATCCTTTGTGTTGACTTATTTCTATTACCAAAAAGTGAGTTGGTTAATCGATTTAGCTGGATGGAAAAAGACACTGATTAAATCTTTGCGCTTTTCCTCGCTTTTTTTAATTGGATTGCT
>CAIRMS010000389.1 GCA_903879765.1 uncultured Flavobacteriales bacterium | reverse complement strand
CTTTTCTTTTTCTTCTTCTTATAGTTTACGGCCAATTTGTTATTTCATTGTTTCAACGTCTGATTCCAAACGGGCACAATCTATTTCTATATCTTAAATTTTCCCAAGCATTTCAGCTTTGCTTTACTCCGCTTGCAAGGCCTTTCGCATTCCATAGGCAATCGAACTTTCATAAAGAGTTTAATAGGCTTATATCGTCATTTTTATTTCGTCTCTTACTCTCACGAGCAAAAATCCTCGTTCTGCACAGTTTATTGTTACCTGGCGAATTATTTCATCAAAAGTCTGCGAATATAGTTCTTCTCTTATAGGGCAAATACCAGTTTCTCTGGCTTGTCTCTCCTATAGTTTTTTATCCAATTCATCTTACAAATTAATGACGTCTAATCTAGTGGCAGGACTGGGGGAAACGTATTAAACCCAAAGCTATCCCATGTCCTGGTATTCTCTAGGTGGCAATATTGAATTTAGGTAATCATTTTGCTTCATATCACCCGACACTATTGATGAGGCACTCGTTGATGTCGATCCGTTTGTACTTCGACCTCCTTTTGCCCCTATTGTCTTGCTTACTAAAACAGGGGTATCGTACTTTAACAGAGAAAATCCTTGCTGCTTGACCTTCGACATTAATTGTTTCTCAGAAAAAAATAAATAAGCTACGTATACTCCAATTCCAATTGTTTAAACGATCGTTGGATTCGGTCTCTACGTTTAAGTAATTTTATCTAAAGTATTATAAATAAAACGAAAGTAAAATAGTACAACTAAAAATAAGTAATCATTCAATCGTTTCTTTTCATCCAACAAAACAATTGTCCATCCATCGACACAAAATAGGTGCTTGTTTGCTCTCCAACCCTAACCCTACATTTGAAGGTTTGGAATTTTTCGTTTTTAGAATCTTCCTTCAAGCGATGTCCCAAAGAAGCGATGAATTGTTCTGTGGAAATTACACTTAAATCAAAAGGTAACTGCTGCAGAAATACGTTCCAACCAAAATGATTCATGTAGGTTTTAAAAATACGCTCCATTTTTATGCGATGTCTTTGATGGAATAATTCTTCTTTGCAGAAAAAATGAAGCAGCAACTTTTTGTCATTCTTAAATTGGTCAATCATTAAATAAGCATCCTTTACATACTTTTTAGGAATGTCGTCACGTTTTTCCTTTGGAGTAAAATTTAAATAAATCCATACATCCCGTTCAAACAAGGTTCTGAATTTCACTTCATCAAATGGATCATCTACAATGACACATTCCTGAGCGTAACCGATCGATTCTTTGAAATACGCACTCGTTTCATCATTGAAAAAAGAGGTCTCCATCAGAGCATAAGAGTTCCCTATAAACTCAATGTAGAACAAGGGTTCATTCGCTTCATCTCTGGCCACGTAAATTGGAAAAAATTCCTTGTAATTTGTTTTAACTATCCACATACATCATTTTTATTAATTAAATAAAGCATAGTTGTCCAGGGTGCCTTTTCGCACAAAATGCATGAGTGAATATATCTTTCTTGAAATAAAAAGGAAAATGATAAAGTACTTCCCTTCGCATCATACCAACGTTCAAAACACGAAAAGGGTTGTTTCCATTCTTCATTTTTTTTAAAATGATAACTGAAGAGAGTAATTTTTATTGTACCGGTTGGAATTTCAAAAGCATTTTAATATATTTAAATTCAATCACTTCAATTTATGAGCAAATACAACAATCCGCAGGGTGAATACCTTCCCGAACCAATGAACTTGATCGATCGTGTTGACAGATATTTACATGATGTCTGGGATCCTATTGGAGTTAGGGCATTTGGCGATGGCGAATATTACTCGTATGTCGATGACATTGTGCTGATGATCATTCGTAAAGTAACACTCAAAGCACTTGCAAATCACCTTCAAACGCTTGTGGAAATAAATATGGGCTTAGAATTTTATCCTAGAAATTTCCATGTTGAAAGTGCTTATGACTTGCTAAAACTCAGGGATGAATAATGTTCCATTCAGGTTTTTATGCTGTTTCCTTCATACTGTCATTCTATTTCAACATCAAAGGATGAAATCACCTTGTGTGAAAATCTTCAATGAATACGCCTATTCAAATACAATCCCTTTTTCTGGATTTAAGGGAACAATCCTTGCCGTATCATTTTGAATCACAACTCTTAGCTGCTTGACCACCTTTGTTGCATTGACAAAACAAGTGTAAGTGAGGATGTCAAATTCCCCCTCATGTCTGAGTCCACTTAAGTCCATGTCAAAACCATAATCCAATTTTCGGTAGTACGCTTTTAGTTTTTCACGACCATATTGTTCTATAGTTCGTTTATCCGTTAAAGAAATGAGCTTTTCGAGTTGTCCAGTTCGATAATACGCGTTAAATAATCGACCTATGTCCACACCTCCTGCTCCCGATAACATGACCGGATTGGACATGCCTTTAACTTCTGGCTTTGAAACTTCTTCTTTTGGTGAATTAAATTCCCTAGTTGTTTTTGCCGGTTTTGTAGGCTGAGATTGGCAGGAAAGGACCATGCCCACGAACATGAAGCTTGAAATTCTAACTAACCTTTTCATATTGTTTAAAGCGATTCATTTTTACTTAGGTCCATCTATCAGCTGCCAGATTTTTTTTCTTTGAACCTTTAAATGTGTAGCTTGTAAAGCTAGGTATTTAGTCCAAATTTCTAAGCATCTTGAGCAGTTACATTTGCCTTGAAGAAAATTGCATCACTTACAATATCCGTTAACAATTTCACTGATTTTATCCTCTCCAACTCGATAATTTGGAGATTTGCCATACAGAATTCTAAAATTTGTGCAGGCCTCGTTTTTTCGATTTCTATTTCCAAGAAAAATCTTCAACTAACCAACGCAGCCAATCAATGCAACAAGGAGAATACCCGGTAATACCACACAAATCCAAATGGAAGCACTTTCGTAAGTCATTCCAAAACGATCGAAGTACCGCAAGAAACGAACAGATTTGCTGAAAAGCGCATCAGAAAAAATAGAGAAATCTCGACAAACTAGAAAGAAAACGACGCTCACCAATAACGCTGCTACTTTTAAGTAATGAAATCCCAGTATATGATCAAGCAGCGAAAGGTAAACAAGTGGTAGGACAAAAAAATACACCAAGATATTGATTTGATTGTAACTTAACTGTAGCTTTTCCGCCATAAAATAAAGGGCTTTCGCTACAATAAGAAATAGAAAACGAATGAACCTTCCTTTTCCAAAACCAAATTCTAAGTGAATATCAGCCGAGGTCTTGCCCTTCCTCTGGCGGATTTGAGCATCAAATGCATTTTTACTTTCCGAATTTCGATGTTCCATGGCAGTTCAAAATTAATTTTCTTTTAGGAAATATTCCTCAATTGCTCATGTGAAATCTTTTAGTTTCGACTGTTCAGTTCATTCACTTAAATGTTTGATGATTTCTTTCTCAATAGCCTGTTTTGTTTGAGGAAAGCCATCAAAACCAACATGTCTAAATACTACTTCTCCATTTTTTAAAAAAATGAGTGAAGGCACATTCATCACACGGTATTTGAATCTCAAATCTTCATTTTCACGTGCATTTATTTTATTCAGTTGGAATGCATCACCGTGCTTTTCATGAAGTTCGTCCAAAAAATATCCTAACAATTCACAAGGAGCACATTTGATTGCCCAAAAATCTAATATTTGAAGCTGAGCACTTTTTAATTCATCTTCCATTTTTTCTAAAGCGTTTTTTTCTTTCATAAGGTGTGTTTTTTTTGACAAAGGTTTTATATTAGTCTAATATTTACAAGTAGTTATTTTTATTTTACCTAGACTTCTTTTTGTGACTATTATTGATTTTCAATGCCTTAGAAAATAATAAAAATGAAAAAAAATGAAATTAGATCCGCCTCACCTGTCGAATATACCCTTTCAATGATCGGTGGAAAGTGGAAACCAAATATTTTATTTCTCATTCAAATTGGTATCAACCGATTTGGATTATTGAATAAAGGAATCCATGACATCAGCAAACAAATGCTTACAAAACAACTTCGTGAGTTAGAAAAAGACGGGATCATCACGCGTAAGATATATCCGGAAATTCCACCAAGGGTAGAATATTTCATTAGTGAAAAAGGAGAAACGATTATCCCCGTTTTAGATGCGATGTTTAACTGGGGACAAGAACATATGTCTTTTGATGAGGATGGAAACGTAAAGTTTTAAGCATATTTGAAAAAAATCAGAAATCAAACCACTCATTTCGTACATTCGTGTATCAATTTCTGACACATGAAAACACTCATCTCTTGGATTGCCACTACGAATGACTTTGAAGCCGGACAGGTACTGGAAACGGGGGCAACAGCGAATTACCATAAGTTCTTTTATAAGTCGGACCGACATATCTTGTTGTCTTCTGCAGGTGGCGATGATACACGGTCAGAATTATTAGTAAATTTTCTGCGGAGAAGTTACCCAGAGCGAAGCTTTGAGTTGCGCTACATGGGAATCCAGGATCCCATTGACCACCGAGAGATTCAGGGAAAAGTAAATCCCTTTTTAATTGAATTACGGGAGGACAAACTCGATATTTTCGTGTCACCGGGGAGTCCGGCCATGCAGGTGGTTTGGTACTTGAGTCATTTGTCCTTGAATTTGAATACGACCTTGTATCAAATGCGCGAGGCAAGACACACCAAGACCAAGGACAAGCCTGAATTGGTCAAAATTGCGTTTGAGAAATCCTCGCTTCCGGTTACGGCGATGTATCACCAGGAAGAGATTCAGAAAAATACAGGGGAAGATTACTTCATTACACCCACGATCAAGAAGATTTACGAGAACGCTGCAAAGGTGGCTCAGGTGGACGGTGTGACCGTCCTCATCCTTGGAGAAAGTGGAACAGGAAAGGAAAACCTCGCGAAGTACATCCACAAAAATTCCATTCGAAACGAACAGGCATATGTGACGGTCAATTGTTCGGCGTTTAGCGATACCTTATTGGAATCCAGATTATTTGGTTACAAGAAAGGAGCCTTCACGGGTGCGGACAAAGACACGCCTGGTTTATTCGAACTCGCGGACAAAGGAACCATTTTCCTCGATGAAATCGGTGACATTTCCTCCTACATGCAGCAGGTACTCTTGCGCGCCTTGCAAGAAAAAGAAATCATGCCCTTGGGTGGAAAAGCAAAGAAGGTGAATGTCCGGGTGATTGCAGCCACCAACCAGAACTTGCAGAAATTGTGTGAAGAAGGTAAATTCCGTTGGGACCTCTACTACCGACTTTCCGTGGTGGAACTTGACCTCCCTACCCTAGCGGAACGTGGCAAGGCCGACATCAAAGGAATGATCGAGCATTTCCTTACGCAGAAAAAGAAGGAATTACACCGTCCCAAGAAACTGCAATTGGAGAAAGAAGCCTTGGAAATCCTGTTGAATTACTCTTATCCGGGGAATGTCCGCCAGTTAGAAAACATCATCTCCCGACTCTATGTTTTCAACGAAGAAACTGTAACGGCGGAAGTCCTGCCGAAACGCCTCAAACAAGCCCCTTCTGACCAACCGATGAACATGGAACACATCGAAAAGGAACACATCATCCGCGTGTTAAAACACTTTAAGGGAAATAAGCGTCAAACCGCCTTAGCCATTGGTTGGGCGATTAATACTTTAGTGGCTAAGATGGAGAAGTATGGGGTGGATGCGGATAAGTTCTAGGTTATTCTTCCTCCGATTTCTCGTATCCTTCGTAGTAGTAGGATTGTTCGATTCCTAATAAAACCTATAAACTGGGTTAATATCTCTTTTTGATATCCTTTTCAGTTTTTGACATCCTTTCGGGATATTTTCATCCATTTTATTACAGTTTAGTTCTTGGCATACGCTTTGCCTATACAGGTCGAACCACTAAAAAAAACACCTTAACAGATGCTGCAAGAATTGTCGAAGATCACCCGAGAGGAACAGAAAAAGAATGAGCACACCTTAAATCAATTTCGCTATTCTTTTTTAGCGGGAAATTTTGAGCAGTTGGAAGAACTTTTGGATGATAAAGGCGTGTTTTTTAAAGGGGTGAATAAAAAACGTGCACTTGCTCATTTTCACAAATTCTTATTTAGCGAACAACACATTGGTGAACGACACTGGCCTGAATTTAAGGATGGATATAGCATGGATGAATTTCCAGGTGAACACGTGATCGAATTTCGCTTCATGGAAACGGATCCATTTACACATCCAGAAGTGGGAGAATTTCAATTCGGGGATGCTCCTCGAAAAAACATGAATGAATTGGTGGTCCGACTAGCATTTCGCTTCCGAAAAGGGAAAATCATTGGACTGCGCTTTCCGAAGAAGGTTATTCAAAGCATCGAAACATTCGTGATTCAAAATTAAGACCAATGAAATTTCAAGCGCAACTCATGCACATCGTAAATTCGGAAACAGATGTCCCATTTTTAAAAAATGAGTCAATCGATTTGATCTTTAAAATAACTTCATCTCAAGCTTCTTGGGTTTGCATTCGCCTCGACAAATCACGTTTGATGCATTCAGGTTTTGCTCTTGGTGAAATTCATTTGCTGAAATTTATATCCAATCGAGACTCAATTGAAGTAAAAACACTGCAAATCTCCATCATGCGACAAGATTCCTTTCAGCGCGTTTTTGGAACATTGGTCACTCCCAATTTACCAAAACTTCGAACCTTCCTGAATAGAAAAAAATGCACACTAAATTAAAACTAAAAGCCATGAACTCAAACACCACGGTTTCCACCGAACAACCCTCCTACCCACCTCTGCGAACGCTTGCAGATGCTGTGCGGTATTTCATCCAAAGCATGGATGTAGATATGCTCTATACCTTGCTCGACGACAAAATCACTTACCAGCATTTTCATCGCAATGAGTTCATTTTGAAACTCGAGCGCATCATGGAGGATTTCAAATCGCATGGTGACACTTTTCTTAACGCAGTGGAAGGACGCTGTGGCGATTGCTACAAGGAAAAAACGGGATACTTGTTTATTGGCAACAACAGCAAGCGCTACATGAATTTATTATTCGACTTGGACAAGGGTGAAATCACGGATCTTTTTGAATGTTCCAATTTTAAAACACAGTTCAAATTCCGACACTTGACAAAACGCGTTTATGTGGACCCCAACAACAACAATCCCTTCAACCGAAATAACCTATGAAAATTCTCAGCGACAATTTGTTTTATGATTTACTTCATGCACCCTTAAGTGAATTACAAAAACAATATGGAAGTCAACTCAGACGCCTCGAACATTACCACATTGATGGAAATGATGAGCCGTTCACTTATTTTTCGCGATTTAGTCCATCCAGCTTTAAAATCGATCGTTGGACACTTTCGTTGAAGGAAGGAACGTACGAAATCCACATTGCTTCGAATCATTCGAACAAGCGCTTTCTGCGCTTTAAAGCAAAAGAGACAATGGACATAAAATCCGTTTTGGCACTTGAACATTACCATCCAACCGAGCATTACCTTAAGGGACGTTCCGCATGCGTGTACCAAAGCGAAGCTGCCTGCTTGATTGTCAGCCGTTCGAGCATGATTGCAATGGGCTATTAAGGTATTTATTCAACATTAAAAACAAACAACATGATTCTCGGTAATACCTATGTATACGCTTGTCCCGATTGCCAATTACGTGTTTCAAAACGAAGTGTCAGAAGCGGCACCAGGATGGGCGCCACACACTATTCCGATTTACGCATCGATGCACCAAGTTATCCTAAAATACCCCAACTTACGAAATGTGAGGCATGCGCGTGCATTTTTTGGCTTGACGAAACAACGAAAGTTGAAGGCGCAATCTTCTCAGAACCATTACTATTTTATATTGACCTAGATCATATTCAGGAAGTTCAGGATGAAAAGAAAAATCCTGCGTTTGGAGACCAATTGGAAATACATCCGGCAAAAGAACTTGACCGCGAAGGAATCAAAGATGCGCTGTTTATGAATGTCCAGCGAGACCATGAAGATGAACACTACTTACGCCGTCTATTATTGTGGGCTTACCACGAACAGTTACAGGACGGGACGATTCTACGTGAAGAATTAAATGAGGACCTCGATTATTTGGAGAATATTGATGCCTTGTTGCACCTGTTAGCTGATGAAAACTATGATAAAGATGATGATGACGATCCTCACTTTTTCCGTGCAGAGCTCCATCGTTACGCTGGAAGGTTCGACCAATGCATGAACATCCTTAGATTCAGGTATGCCTTACAGTTTTGGCATCCGTATGTTAGAAAAATGAAACAGCAGTGTAGGAAAAGGAATCGAGATGCATTTGTGATGAATTGAGCTTAAGCCACTTCATCCTCCATCCAACTTGAACGCGAGTAGGTTTTCTTCGGAATAAGCAGCGTCTCTCTTTGTGGATGTTCACAAATGATGCGGGCGCAAGTCAAAAGGGATTTTAAGTGGAGGTCCAAAACCGCAGCATAGTTGTCGGAGCGATATCCCCCAAACAATGCCAGCGTAACAGGAAGAGGTTTGCCGATTGTGAGAGAGATTTCATTGACCCATTCGGAGAAAAGTTGCGCACAGAGAAGCCAGTGCTTTGTATCGCAGCCACCACCGATGTCATCGTCCTCATGTGAATCTGCTCCGTGTGCAAAGACAACGTAGTGTATGTTTCCAGCTTTGATCAGTTCTCCCACATGATCTAGGCCTTTTTGGAACGATGCAACATACGATTCATTTGTCCCCGTGGGATTAACGTTGCACCCTTTTGGGATGGCGAAGTCGATGGCAGTATGAAACCAGCGGGAATCTTCGATGCTGTTACCGAAGTGTCCGTCAAGATCAAAATAGGCGCCACTCACACCGAACTCCTCGTAGAGTTTGATGGCTGAAATGACTTGTCCGGAAAAGGTGCAGAATCCGCTTCCACGTTCTGGTTGAGCATGGTGCATTCCGGATACTGGAGCAAAACAAACCGTCTGCGGATGAAGAAGTGCGTGTTTTTTCGCTTCGTACAAGGAGGCGTTTGTGAAGCCAACACTGTGTACCAAGTTTTTGGACCATGGAAGCGAATTGGAGCGATAGTTTCCTACGCCATTGAAGACATTGTGCACATAGGTTTTGGTGTGTGCTAATTCAAAGTCTTCCTTTGTGAGCGGCTGGAAATTCGATTGAAACCGAAACGCACTGGTGAGTCCTTTCTTTTTCATGCGCTGCATGAGCAGGTAAGGTTTCAAGGGAGATTTGGAAAAGGATGCGGTTTGGATGTTGTCAAAACACACTTGCTGCTCCGTGTAAAATGTTAAAATACGCTTACTTCTTTTTTTCATTGGCGGGGGATTTAGTAATACAATGATGGAATGTCGCTGCAAAGATTTGTCATAGTGATTCAATGAAAGTCACTCCTTGCAAGCTTGCAGAAAAGAAGAAATCGGTAAAAAAAGAAGAAATATTTGTCAAACAATTTAAAACAACCGTTATGAAAAACAAAACAACGCTTTACCACTTTATCGTAGACCAAAGTGGATCGATGGCAGGCATGGAGTCCCAGACCATTGCAGGATTTAACACGCAATTGAAAACGATTCAAGAGCTCAAGCAAACACATTTGGACCAAAGCTATCTGTGTTCGCTCACCTTTTTTAACCACGATGTCGTGGATCGCATAAAACACAGCGATGTCGGACAGATTCAGGAATTATCCATCGAGACGTATATCCCAAATGGCACCACTGCCCTACTCGACGCAATTGGAAAATCGATTTACAGCATCAAGCAACGATATGGAAAGGACATCGCTGAGGACAAAATGTCAGTCGTGGTCATCATCATTACTGACGGACACGAAAATAGTTCAAGAATGTACTCGTATCATGATGTAGCGCACTTAATCAAGGAGTTAGATGACACAGGGAAATGGACTTTCAGTTTCCTTGGCGCGGACTTTGATGCCATTCACACTTCACACATGCTTAATATACGAAAGGAAAACGTAATGAATTTTAGTAAATCTTCCTATGCAGGATTCATGAGTGATGTAAGTGACTCCATTAAAACCTATGCGAAGGAAAAATCGCAAGGCAATTTAAAACGAGATATTTTTGATATCTTTAAAAACAAGGACCGCAGAAATACGGATACTTTTTAAAAAACACATGGCAATGAAGGTACATCTCATTAGAGCATCGGGATATCCATTGGAGGATTTCAACAATGTCATCAACTTACTGCGTAAACACCGCGGAAGCATCGAATTTGTACCTTCAGAACCCATCATCCTTCCTGATTCGGAACTATTTAAAACATATGATACGGAATGGGAGTTTGAAAAAAAAGAGCAGCCTCCATTAGCCAAATTAAGTGTCAACGAAAATAAATTGGCTAACTACAGTATTTCATTTCCGCACAAAGAAAAAATTTATACGTGGAGGCAACTTTTTGGGATTTGCAGAGATTTTCGCAAAAACAACACCATTGCGAAGGAAGACCATGTGATGCTTTTAACCAACGAATCTAATGAACACAATTGGTTTGGAAGTTACGATGAATCGCTAAAGAATTATTTTATTCAAACAAACAATTGGTCCTACTATTTTGGAAATGATTTAGACAGCCGTTTCCCGATTGCATATGAGGTAGCTGCTTGGATATTGCGCAGCATGATGTTTCGCTCGCAAGTCGAAACGCTTAACGCATTACACAAAGAACCACGAGGTTGCATGATGGACTTCTGTGTGAAAAAGCCTCAAATTATTCTGAAAATGCGCACCGGTGACTTATGCGAAGATTGCATGAACGTACTCACCAATCGCGATGTCAATCGCAGTCAAGCACGTCAATTATTTACCATCATGGATGGAATTCGAGAGAACTTACTTTTCCGTCAGCGTTGCAATCTATTAATGGAAAATAGTCGAATGGAAATCAGGGGCTTAAGTAAGCGTGTGTTTTTGACGGATTTAGGAGATCTTGAAATCAGTTTGAATCCAAAGGAAAAAGCACTATTCCTACTCTACCTCAATCATCCAGAGGGAATTATGCGTAGCCATTTAATTGATCACCGAGTGGAATTAAGAACCTATTACGCAATGATTAGCCAGCAAGCTTCGAATGAATTAATTGACAATTCCATTTCGCGTTTGACGGATGTGACAGATAACAACATGAATGAAGTCATGGCGCGGATTCGAGCGAAGTTCCGTCAGGCAGTTGGAGGCCAACAATTCGAAGATTACAGCATTATGGCCACTCCAGAGGGGACACATAAAATTCGCTTAAATCGAGAGTTAGTGAAATTTATCTCTTAATCTAAAAGAATACAACACATGAAAAAAACAGCATTCATCCTTGGGCTTACCTTGATCTTGGCGCTTTTCTCTTGGAGGGAAATCACCAGTCAAAAGACTGTTCGATCAAGTCCTGTTAAAACAGTAACGAAATCCGAAGTAAAATCGCAAGGATTTGAGGAAGACAGTATCATTGACAACCCAAATCTCCATAAGTATGTCGAGCATGTACGCTGGCAAAGCACACAGGACGTCACCTATGATCCAAGTTATTTTACATTGAGCTATCCAAATGGTGATGTTCCTGCAAATAAAGGCGTTTGCGTAGATGTTCCCATCCGAGGATTGCGCGCAATTGGCATCGATTTACAGAAATTAGTGCATGAAGATGTGCTGTCAAATTCAAGTGCATATCACATTACGCGTGCAGATAAAAATATTGACCATCGTCGCTGCGTGAATTTAATCACCTATTTCAAGCGCAAAAAACAGCAAATACCAGTAACGAATAACGCAGCTGATTATCGTCCAGGCGACATCGTTTTCTGGGACATCGCCCGCGGTCACGTCGGCGTTGTTACGAATGTAAAAGTTCCTGGAACCGACCGTTATTTCATGGTGCATAATATTTGTTGTGGACCTCAAATGGAGGATTTTTTGTTTGCTGCACCAATCGTTTGTCATGTTTCCATTGAAAAAGTACTCCATGAAAATCTACCTTGACTTCGACGGCACCGTTGTCGAACATTATTTCCCGGAAATTGGCGCAGAGAATCCGAATGCGCTTAACGTGATTTCACGATTGCAGTTAGCAGGACACGAGATTATTCTCAATACCTACCGTGCAGACATCGACCAGAAACATGTGGAAGAAGCCTTGGATTTCATTCACTCTTTTGAGCTCCTCAAAAATCCCATTGAAAAATTTCTCCCGCAGAAATTAGAACCTCGGTCCTTTGACTTAGAAAGGGCAAAAGACAGCAATCAATTGTACATTGACGACATTGCCGAAGGAATCCCCATGAGACGCAATATCGCTTTGGAATACGGTATGATGGTCGATTGGATCGAACTTGAGAAAAAGTTGGAAGAAGCGGGATTTTTCGAATCGATTATTAACAACTAAAATCCAGCACTCAACAACATGGAAAACGGAGCTTATGCACTCTTGCCCTTACTTGGCGTTTTAGCCTTGATCAGTCGTGTGAGAGAAAACCGAAGAAAGAATAAATCGGAATCAAAACTCGAGGAAATAAGGACACCATCCTTTCAAATACCAGAAAAAATCGGCGGTGTAATTCTAGACGAGACACAACAATTGGAATGTGTATGGAATGAATTAATCAAAGTGCATAAAGAGAGTAATTGGCGCTTTGGTATTTATGAAAGTGAAAATTATGTGGAAACAACATTTGCCATTTCAGAAGAGATGCAAACAACATACCGCTACCTCATTTATGAGCAAAACCTACATTTCGATGTAAGGGTACTTGATTCATTTACCACAGATCTTACGACTGACCTTTTTGTTTTAGCTTCACATTTCAATAACTTATTGATGTTCGGAAAAGTGGTCGTAGATGTAAATCGTGGCAACGTACTTTTTAGTTATCAGAATGAAGTTTCACTTTATTCCGTGTTCCCTGAAAAAATTGACCACCATATAAGTCGACACTTTCACATTTCGAGGGATGTATACTGGGCCTTTCAAAAATATTTGACTGAGCGCGAAGAACCAGTGATTATCATTGGTGAATTATTAAATATGCAAAGAATGCGTCAAGAAAATCCCAACGATTAGAAAGATCGAATACCTTTGAGTATGTCAACAAATGATCAAACCTTTTATTACCTCGAAAATCTTTGTGAGTACCTCATATTCTGGAAACGCGACGTTGAATTCCGAGATGCAATAAAGCATTACCGATTGGATAAGTCAAGCAAAGAATTTTCCTTTTTCGCGAAATGTCCCGAAGAAATTTTGGACATCCATGTTTATCAAATTTATGGTGGTGAATTACATCAAGTCGACACCTTATCATTTACACCTCGACGGTTTTTCTATACGAAAACAACCTTATCCAACGAAGAACTAGAAGCTTCCTTATTTGGACATTCCTTCATAAAAAAAGGAGATTTGTATGTTCACAAATATATGATTGCGTTCAAGCACCAAGATGGGGTCATCTTCGCTTCAAAAAATTGCAAGAAGTATCTTGGGGATTGAATGGATTGATTAAATTAACCTTTTGAATTAAAAAGCACCCATTTTAACTTAAATCACCATTCGAAAAATAGTTCTCTTCGAAATGTATCCATATCTTCGCGCCTTAATTGAAAATAGCACTGATTCAAGCATGCATCAGTTCGATAAATTTGACCTATGAAACGCATCAACGAATACAAGAAATTATTTCAGATTGAAAACCAAATTGATTTGGCGGAATTAAAATCGACTTACCGTAAATTGGTGAAGCAATGGCATCCGGATAAATTTCAAGATGGTGATCCTTTGAAGGAAGAAGCAGCGATTATGGGTCGACAAGTAACGGATGGATACCATTTTTTGGTAAGCATCGCGCCGGAAACCAAAGAAGCAAATTTGGCGGAATATACGGCAACCATTAACGAATGTATGATTGCGGATTTCAAACATAAAGGACTCCTATTGGAAATCACATTTACAGATGGTTCTACCTACGAGTATTTTGGTGTCAATGCTAATGTTTACAAAAAACTCATTAACTCAGATAAACAAGTTCGTTTTGCAAAGCGCTTTATCTACGAAAGCTACTTGTACCGTAAATCGAAGAAAGGAAATCAAGCTGAGGAATAAGAAACTACTTTTTTGTTCCATGAAAATATTTGATAAAATCAGCTTTGAATGGAGTGAAATTTAGTGCAACTACATTCCGAAATTATATCAAATTAAACCCCTTATTGTCTTACTAGAACTGGCATTCCAACTACGACATTGTCATAAACAAGCGGTGCCATTTTGGGTGGGATATTGACACAACCGTGAGAACCTCCGCTTTGGTAAATACTAGCGCCAAATCGTCTTCTCCAAGTTGCATCATGCAAACCGTAACCTTTGTAAAAAGGCATCCAATAAGAAACAAACGAAGCGTAACCGGGACCTCTCAATGTTTTGTTTCTTACTTTGACAAGGATTTTATAATCACCAATTGGTGTGTTTCGCTCCAAGCGCTCATTTCCCGTTACAACATCTGTTTCTAGAATTAAGCTACCTCCTTTAAATAACCACAACTTTTGCTGTGAAATACTTACCTCTACAAAATCAGTTAATCCTTCTTTGATGCCTTTTGGTAAACCTCTCTGCACCAATACGATTTCTCTTTTTGCCGTTTTACCAGTTGGGATTAATTTGATTAATTCATCAATTTCATTTGGTATATTCATTCGGAAAAACTGTTCTTGCTTCGTTGTGTCCAATGGGTCTAGTTTCGCCATTTCCTCCAATACCTCACCAAGTGGTTTTTCGATTTCCTTTGCAATTTTTTGCAAGTAGGTTTGGGTAGAGATGTAATCAACCTTTACCTTTAATGCATTATCCAATGAAAGCCACGGACCAAAAGTACGTTTGTCTAAAGTGAAACTTTTCGACTCGAAATTAATTTTAACATTAGACTTTAAGCATTCTTCTAATGCTTTTTTAGCTACCTTCAACTCCTTTGAATCCTTTGTGTATTTGGGTTTCAAGTATAAATCTGCTTTTGTTAAATCGATTGAACTACCCTTTTGTTGAATTAATTTCATCATTCGTATGCGAAGATTGGCAGTATCAACCTCAGTGCCCTGAAATTCTTCTTCTAAAGTGAAGTCATTCTCTTTATAGATGTACGTTGCATTGCGCGAAGCCTCGAAAGGTAAATCATGAATGACTCCTAAAAAATTGGTTAATCCCGAATCTAATGCGACACTTTTCCACGTTGAATCCTTCCAGTTTTTATTATCACCCACTTGATTGGTTTGAATTAAAAACTCATATTTCTTCGATTTTTTACTTGGCAAAGCAACTGAAAAAGCTACATCCAATTGATTGTCTCCGGTAATTTGAATGATTAAGCTATTTGAAGGAAGTTTCTTTTTTTCTTTTACTGGTTTTTCTTGGTTTTCATTTTCACAAGATAAAAGACATGAAAAAGCAACTAATAATACAGCTAAACACTTGAAATATTGAAACATGCAGTCGAAATTTTGTTCGGTTATTAACTCTCTTAAAATATATTACCATGAATTGAAAGATAAAATTAAGACTAAAAACTGTGATAAAAAAAATAGTGGCTTCACATTGAATCTTTTCGTGAAGTTTCAACTCATTTATTTATAAAACTGAAAGTTTCGCATACTTCCCAAGCTTATAAACCTCGACATGCGAAGTGTAGATTTCTTACGAGTGGGAAAAAGGAGGATATAAATTCAATCGTAATAAAGGGTGCCCGCTTCAATTAAGGTTTAATTAATTATTTACAGAAAAAATTAAAAGTTTGTTTTATTTAGTAAATTGCAAAAAAATTCAATCAATGAAAACAAGTCTATTTTTTATTCTATTTTTCCTTTCTCAAGGATCGTTCATGGCTCAATCAATTCGTGATTTCAAGGTTAAAAATGAAGCGAATGCCACAGAAAGAACGAAAATGTTAGATCTTCTTAGGAATCAAATTAAAAACGATATCGAACAAGATGTCATTTTTGTTGTCAATCACTTTTTGGTTTCTGGAAACTATGCATGGATGGAAGGAACCGTACAAAGAAAGGATGGAAAAACATTAAAATTCCCGGGTGACTATTACGATTGTTGTCATGTTGAGGCAATCTTTAAAAGAGTAAATGGCACATGGATTTTAAAAGAAGAAGGTGCTTTTTCTACGGATGTTTGGTATTCTTGTATTCACGATCGTTTTCCAGATGCTGATACTCGAATATTCTCTGCAAACGTTAGAAATATGATGAACTGCGACTAATATGTTCTACTTCTTATTTATTGTATTTTCTTTTTTCAGTTCAAGTAATGAATCTGTGTTTCTTCGTGCATATCCAGGAATCATTAAAAGCATCGATCAAAATAAGGTGAATTTTAAATCTGGAAAGAATCTAGCCTACAATGATTTTGCAAAAAAATCCACCAAAGAATTATTGGAGAATCCAGATATCGAGGATCAATTGTATTACACCTATAATACCGAAGGACCAGAAAAGAACAATGACGCAGGTCGAATCCGTAACGATGCGTTTTTTAAAGAAATTTATGGACACTCGAAAGAGGAAGTTGCTAAAAACCTCACCACAGTTACTTGGTGTCCAAAATTGGTGAATGTTAAACTCAATTTTTCCAAGGTGAATAATGCGCACGTGGCCTTGACAAACGTTTCCAAAGAGTTAGATGAACATCCGGAATGGAAGAAGTATTTAACTAACATTGGCGGAACATTTAATTGGCGGAACATCAGTGGAACAAATCGTCTGAGTGCACATTCCTTTGGGATTACGATTGATATCAATACCTCCTATTCAAATTATTGGCAGTGGGATTGTGGCTGCAAAGATGAAAGTAAAAGTTTATCTTACAAAAACCGAATTCCTATGGGAATCGTTGAGATATTCGAAAAACATGGCTTTATTTGGGGTGGAAGATGGAAACATTATGACACCATGCACTTTGAATACCGTCCAGAGTTCTTTAAGTAATTTTATACAATTTAGCCCGCTGAAAAGATATTCATTGCGTCAAAAATCATAAAATTTAAAAATCAGCGACTCTAATTTTCTTTACACTAATTCGATCTCACTCAAAATCAGGGTTCCATTTAAAAGGCATTCCAATTTAATCTCTTTGCAATCTGAGGACTCAATGTCCAGCACATCACCTGCATTCAGTGTTTGATCAAAGCAACGAAATCGTCCCGTATGAATAAAAAGAATGATTCGTTTGTGAGCTACGGAAACTGACTCTTGTTGCGATTTCTCCATGGAAAAGGCACGTATAGAACCAACTGCTTGAGCATTACACATGAGGTTGAAATCTCGAACCTTCCCAATACTTTTTGTCGCCCAAGATCCATCGAAAGTGTCTTGATCGTACGGATTCAAGTGTTTTTGATAACGTCCTTCGTGAATTAAAGTCATAGATCCTTCCAAAACCATGAGAATGCGTGTCAAGCCACTGAAATCGGAAAAGGTACTTTGCTCCGCTTCTACCGTCGCTGTACTGATGCGAAAAATGAAGTCGCGCTTGAGAAAATCACTTTCAATAGGATACTTTACGAGTTCTGTTGTCGTGCCGTTCGCCCAAGCATTCGAGGAAAATAGATGTGCAGGTTGGTAGTTGATTTTCATGTGGTGAAATTATATTCAAAAATAGTTTTTTTTTAATGTGCTAATGTGCTAATGTTTCAATGTGTTAATGTGCTAATGTGCTAATGTTTTAGTGTGCTAATGTGCTAATGTTTCAATGTGCTAATGTTTCAATGTGCTAATGTTTCAATGTGCTAATGTTTCAATGTGCTAATGTTTCAATGTGCTAATGTGCTAACGTTCATCGGTCTGATATGAAATCTTTGTATCAACGTCTAAAAATAATTTACTAAATTCGTTCAAACTAAAAAAATGAAACATTTACTACTTTTAACTGGCTTATTTCTTTCTCTTAGCATTTTTGCTCAGGTACCGAGTTATGTTCCTCAATATGGTTTATTGGGTTACTATCCATTTAATGGAAATCCAAATGATGTCAGTGCGAATGGGGCAAACTTGACAAACAATGCTGCTGTTCTAACAACGGATCGATTTGGGACAGCAAATGCTGCATATTCTTTTAACGGAATAAACCAAAATCTGATTAGAACAACGCCAAACTTTACATTTAATTCTGCTTCGAGTTTCACTTATTCTTTTTGGTACAACCGAAATTCAACTTCCGCAAACGGTGTGTTAATAATGAATGCAACGAACGCAGCTGGAAACTTTATTTGGATTTTTCAAGCCGGAGCGACAAATTCACAGTTCGGAACGAATAAACAACAATCCGCATGGATTTGGGCACCAACACCTTCCACAACAAGCGTTTGGACACACATCGTTTGTGTTTATAATGCAGGGACAATGACCTTGTACAAAAACAATGTTCAAGTAGCAACAGCAACCTTTACCCATACAAACGTGACGAGTGCAAATATGCCGCTTTACGTTGGTCGTGGCGTTGGTGGCGATTACTACAACGGAAAAATGGATGATATTGGGATTTGGAATCGTGCTTTAACAGCTTGTGAAATCAATGATTTATACAACAGTTCAAATTCCCTAACAGGAGTAAGCGCTGGACAAGATGTGAGTAGTTGTAATAACCAAGCCATAACATTGAATGGATCTGGAGCACTTAATTATTTCTGGAACCAAAGTGTATCGAATGGTGTTCCCTTCACTCCTACTTCCAATGGAACGTATCTGGTAACTGGATTCAATGCGAATGGTTGTTCTGCTTGGGATGAAACCAATGTTACGTTGGGACAATTGAGCATCAACGCTGGACAAGATTTAGCTGTTTGTCCTGGAGATACCGTCACCCTTTCCGCAACGGGAGCACAAACATATACATGGACAAACTCGGTCACGAATAACCAACCGTTTATTGCCACTCAAAGCGGAACCTACATCGCAACTGGAGTTGATGGATCTTGTACGGATACGGATACTTTACAGATTAATGTTCTTCCCTTGCCACAAATTAACGCAGGAAACGACACCGTACTTTGTGCTGGTGGAATTGTTACCTTGAATGCTGCCGGCGGACAAAACTACCAATGGAATAATAACGTACAAAATGCTGTGCCATTCACCGCTTTCAATAGTGCTTCTTACATCGTTACTGGATTCAGTCCGGCTGGATGTGCAAATCAAGATACGGTCGAAGTTGTCGCGAATCCAGTACCAAATATCAATGCTGGGAATGATGTTTCTACATGTTCAGGTCAAGCAGTCGTGCTAACAGCAATTGGTGGATTCAATTTACAATGGAACAATGGCGTACAAGATGGTGTTCCTTTTAATCCAACAGGAAATGGAATATACGTTGTAACTGGAATGAGTAACGATGGCTGTTACGGATCAGACACTTTGATTCTTACCGTAGGAACTTTGCCAGATATTTCAGCCGGAAATGATCAAGTAATTTGTCAAGGTGATTCAGTGGTTTTAGCTGCCAATGGAGGTGCGACGTATCAATGGAGCAATGGCGCCACAAATGGAACTTCCATTTTTCCAACTCAGTCAATAACACTCGGAGTAACCGGTTTTAGTGGTGCAGGATGTAGTAACACGGATTCTATGACCATTACTGTAAATAATCCAAGTCAAAGTACAATCTCTGCAAATGGTATCGACACATACTCGCTAAATGGAAGTACCTACACAAACTCCGGAACGTACACACAAGTCTTAACTAATGCACAAGGTTGTGATAGTACAATTACCTTGATTCTATCCATGGATTACACAGGTATTTCTGAAACGCAATTCACTTCGATGAACATTTACCCAAATCCAACGAATGGAGAACTCTACTTGGTTGTTCCTGAAGGTATGATTGGTGAAAGTGCTATTTTAACTGACATTTCAGGGAAGAAAATCGCAACGATATTATTAAACGATGTGCTAAGTAAATTTGATTTATCTGGATTTTCGAACGGTGTTTACTTCATTGCAATGGAAGAAAAAGGCGCTGCGGCTATTCGAGTGGTGAAGGAATGATAATGTGCTAATTGGTTAATGTGCTAATTGGTTAATGTGCTAATTGGCTAATGGGCTAATGTGCTAATGTTGCAATGTGCTAATGTTGTAATGTGCTAATGTGCTAATTGGTTAATGTGCTAATT
>CAIRMS010000388.1 GCA_903879765.1 uncultured Flavobacteriales bacterium | reverse complement strand
ATCTAAATGCAAATCCTTCGCATAGAAGGTGGCTGTGACGAAGCTGGAAGAGGCTGTCTGAGCGGTCCAGTTGTTGCTGCCGCGGTGATTTTAAATCCTAAAAAGCCAATTGCAGCACTAAACGACTCAATACAAATTACGGAAAAAAACAGGCTGATTCTTCGTGATCAAATTATGAATGAAGCCATTGCCTTCGCTATTGGAGTCGTTTCTCACGAAGAAATAGACGAAATAAACATTCTGAATGCAAGTTTCTTAGCCATGCATAGGGCCATTGATTTACTCCTTAAAAAACCTGAATTTCTTCTCATAGACGGAAATCGTTTTCATCCTTATTCAGGGATTCCTCATGAATGCATTGTGAAAGGTGATGCAAAATACCAGTCAATAGCGGCAGCGTCGATTTTAGCCAAAACAAAACGAGATGAAATCATGGATTCACTTCATGAACTTTTTCCGGTTTACAATTGGGCTAAAAACAAAGGTTATCCTACCATTGAACACCGTGCAGCGATTGCGGCACATGGCCCCAGCCCGCATCACCGAAAGACTTTTCGCTTGCTCGCAGACAAAAGTCAACTTGATTTATTCGAGTAAACATTTACTTGTTAATTTAAATCGCTGTAACCATTCTCAACACTGCGAATTCACGCTAATTTTGAATAAATACGTGAAATGATGAAACGTTTGATTCTTGCCATTTTTGGCTTGTTCTTAATTACTTGGATTAGTTTTGTGTCGTATGACCTACTCCAAAAAGAAAACACCCATGATTTCAGGGCATACTTTCAAGTTTCGGATGGTGCAATTTGGGCTATCCATCAACCAAATGAAGTAAACTGGAATGATCACGCTATTCAAACACCTTCCCTAAACCAGGCCCTATACTCCTCTTTGGCCGCACGCATACATGAACCATGCTCCTATATTTTCAGTTCTAAAAAAGTGTTTTTTTTACTCGAAAAAAGAAGCTCTTGGTCTAAAAAAGAAATTCAACAACTTTTTAAAAACGGTATGTTTCCCTTTGAACTTGGGAAATTAAATTCGTTTGAATACGGAAAACTACATGGCATTTTTAAAGGGAACCAATTATTGATTTACGATGGTGAACTAAATGAAGCAAGTGACACTGTATTTCAACTTGACACAAAAGCAAGTCTTAGTCGCGTCCTTCTTTCTGCTGAGAAAAAAGAAGTGCGTGTGAGCGATATGTACCTTAAAAAGGGTCGGATTTACACATACACTAAAAGCTCAGTAGGAAAGAACTCCATAAAAGAAGTGGATGACCGAAGAATTTTTGCACAGGTCGTCCCATCCAATATCGAAAGTTATACATTTTACGAAAAATCCTATTTAGCGAAAATTGACCCTGTTTTTGCTCATTCTGCGTTTTCAAAGCAAATGATTACGAATGGAGTAGTTTTCGTAACAAAAGACAATCGTTGTGCCGCTATTTTTGATTACCAAGAAGACTACAGCCCAATCGATATTCTAAATGAGCACCTTCAACTAGAAGGTTCAAATGAAATAAGTTCCGAGTATAAACACCTTCGCTTCTCTAAAATTATGGAAAGCTATGCGGACAGCAGTGAAAATAACCCTACGTTACACATTGCTTTAATGGAAGGATTTGCAGTCGTGTCTAGCTCCAAAGAACTCCTTGATTACGTTTTATCCGAAGCTGAACTAGCCAACACACTTTCACAAGACGAAAAGAGGATTGCTGCTGTTTATAGCAACCTGCCAAAAAAAGTAGCTTTTCGACAAGTTTCTAAATCAAAACAACAATCCATAAGCGTTTACGGGAAGAAAATGCTTGAAACGAGTTGCCGAGTAATTGACATCGTAGATCGAAAAGAAAACCAAAAAATTAAAGATTATTTCGTGATGAATCCCGGTGTTCGTGTGATTGACTTTGCTGCTTTTCCAGAAAGAGGAAACGTCATTGCATTCACCGAAAAACGCACCTTGGTTGGATACATCAACGGTTTAAAAAAATGGGAGAAACCATGCACTCAAGAAGTAGTATCAATGGACCTTGTTGACGTTGGTCAATCCTACGTTTCGGTTCAATTTGCCTCCGAAACCCAACTTTTTGATAAGACAGGGCGTCTTGTTTTTCGCATGACAACTCAAAAAAATATCCCGCCTAGCGGTTACTTCGCAAAAAACAAAATGGAGTTTGTCGTGGCTAATTCGGATAACAGCATTCAGTTACTCAACGATCAAGGCACAGTTATTAAACCTTTTCAGGTGAACGGATCAATTAAACAATTAGCCATTACGGCGCAAGCAAAAAATCCAATACTCGGTGTATTAACCTCAACGATGTATTACACCATTGATTTAGCCAAACGAAAAACCCTAACTAAATTATCGATCGACAGTTCCTATTACTTGATCAATACTGGGTTGGAATTAATTCCTGCTTCTGTCAAGAAGTCAACCCTCACATTGATTAAAAATAGTAAGCCAACACAATTTTCTACCAAAAGCAACGTTAAACTCCTCGGCTCCTACCTTTTAAACCAGGAACTAGTTTGCTTACTTTCACGAGGAAAAGAACTGTATGCTTATAAAAACGGTAAAATCCTTTGGGAAAAAACAATGCCTTTACAAGAAATTAGTGCTTTAAGCATCCAAAGTTCTAAAAATGGATTACCCGTGCTTTGTTTTCTGGATGCCCTTGAAAATGAATTATTAATACTAGATCAAAACGGACGCGATAGCGACCAAAACGAACGTCATGGTGAAAGAAAAGTTCAAGTTACTCCTTTTGGCAGTAGCGCCTACTCCATTACAACGTTCTTAGGTTCCTACCTCATCCAATATACGAAACAATAAACCATGAAAAAACTACTCATTTGCCTTTCGCTATGTGCAATCCAAACACAATTTTTCGCACAAAGTTATCTTGGACTTGGTTCCAGTAACTATGCTGGTGTGATTGGCAACCAGGTTAATCCTGCCAGTTTTGTTGATGGGCGTTACAAATTTGACCTATTGCTATTCGGAACAAACATGAATGTTTACCAAAACTTTGGATACTTTGATGCCAATGCTATGCGCACAGCACAAGGTGGAGAAGGATATTGGTGGTACAAATCTTTTGCAGATGAAAACATATTAAATGCTTGGTCGAAACCTGATTCTAGTTTCATTGACCGTTTCATTGTTCATAATTATGATGAAACCTCAACGAAAACATTAGGCGCAAACATTAATTTCCAAGTGGATGTTTTGAATACCATGTTTCACATTAACGAAAAGACCGCTGTTGGATTCAATGTCCGCAACCGAACTATCGTGAATGTCGATAACATGGATCCTACACTTGCTGTTTTAGCAGAAGACGGATTAGAACATCCGAGCTTATGGAACGCTGAATTCAATGAACAGTTATTTAACGTTAATTACATGACTTGGTCAGAAATAGGATTCAACTATTCTCAAGTATTGATCGATAACAAAGAACATTTTTTGAAAATAGGAATTGCCCCGAAGGCATTGCTCGGACATGCTGCAGCCTATGTTCACACAGATGATTTTTCCTATAATTTAGTTAATGAGGATACATCCCAATATTTAACTGGAACATTTGATTACGGATACTCAAACAATATCAACGGGATTATCAATAATGGAATGAACGGACAAGACCCAACATTATCAGATTTGTTCGATCCATCGTCCAAACTAGGATTTGGTTTAGATATTGGGGCTATTTATGAATGGCGTCCAAATCACGCAAAATTCAAATACGACATGGATGGCGAAACGGATTTGTGGCGTAGAAATGAAAACAAATACAAACTTCGTGCTGGATTATCCATAGTTGATATGGGAAGTATGAAATTCACAAAAGGAGGTTTGAGCAGGAATTTCGCAGTGAATACTTCTAACTTATTCAACCTACAAACATTTAATACAGCAACTAATTTGGAAGGTTTTGACGGAGTGATTGACAGCTTAATAAACCAATCCTCAGTTGCTGGAAACCAAGAATGGGTTTCACTTCAGGATACTTCAGAAACATTTAGAATGCGTACTCCAACGGCAGTTAGTTTTCAATTCGATTATCAGATTTGGAAAGGATTCTATATCAATGCCACTTCCATGGTGAATCTAATTTCTCAAGGAAAAGACACGAAAGTCAAAACGGCAAATCAATTCTCCATCACACCAAGTTTTGATAGTCCTTATTTCGGACTTTATATGCCAATTTCAATGAATCAATACAGCGGTGTTAAATACGGTTTAGCCACACGAATCGGACCGCTGGTTATGGGAATAACTGATATGAAAACCCTCATGGCGAAAGACAACGTAAGTGGAATTGAATTCTATTTTGGTAGTCGCATTCCAATTATATACCACCGTGTAAAAGATAAGGACAAAGATAAAGTGTCAAATAAAAAAGATGAGTGTAAAGATGTGCCAGGAATTTGGGCATTCAAGGGTTGTCCCGACACAGATAATGATGGAATTCCTGATTCCGATGATGACTGTATTAACGAGCCTGGAACAGCCGAGTTTAAAGGTTGCCCTGATACAGATGGCGATAAAATCATCGATAAAAAAGATGCTTGCCCTACTGTAGCTGGATTAAAAGAATACAAAGGTTGTCCAGATACAGACGGGGATAAAATCATCGACTCTGAGGATAATTGTCCAAACGTCGCAGGATTAAAAGAATACAAAGGTTGTCCTGATTCGGATGGGGATAAAATCATCGATTCAGAAGATAATTGCCCTGCCGTTGCTGGACTTCTTTCGCTTAAAGGATGTCCAGATCGCGATGCGGATGGTGTGGCAGATGATGAAGATGCTTGTCCAGATAACGCAGGTCCAAAAGAAAATAAAGGATGTCCGGACAAAGATGCAGATGGAATATATGACTTTATCGACGAATGTCCTGATGTTGCGGGTCCACAAGAAAACCGTGGTTGCCCATACAAAGATACAGATGGGGATGAAATCTTGGATAAAGATGATGAATGCCCAACTTTGGCGGGTCCGAAAGCAAACAAAGGTTGTCCATACAAGGATAGCGATCAAGATGGGCTTTTAGACAAAGATGATGATTGTCCAAATACGCCAGGGCCAAAAGCAAATAAAGGATGCCCAGTCATTGAACAAGCTGTAATTGAAGTCTTAAAAACAGCATTTAACAACTTAGAATTTGAAGTATCTAAAGATGTTATTTTGGAAGGATCAAAACTTTCATTAAACGAACTTGCAGAAGTGCTGAAGAAAAAACCTACTTGGAAACTTGAAATTACCGGTCATACGGATAGCCAAGGTGATGATACGGCAAATATGTTGCTTTCCAAAAAACGAGCAGAATCGGTGAAGGCGTACCTTGTTTCGCAAGGAATCGATCCGACACGTTTCATTACGTTATATTTTGGTGAGACGAAACCAATTGCAAGTAATGATACAACGGACGGTCGTCAAAAGAACAGACGTGTAGAAATGAAGGTTGTTTTTGACTAAAAAGTATCACAATAAATAGAATAGAAAAGGAGGACATTGTTCTCCTTTTTTCATATTAAGGAAATGTTAATTGTTACTCTCATTCAATTAACACAACCTTAACTTAGGATTAATTTAGGGATTAAAGAGTCGGCGTTCCTTTGCATGGTGAATTAAACCCATTTTATGAAGACCTATTTTCGCTTTTTTACCCTGTTCATTTTCAGCTCAATTCAACTTATTGCCTTTACTCAATCGGGAAGTATTTCTGGAATTATTAAGGATAAAAACAACAACAATCCTTTAGAATCTGCTAAAGTTATGTTGATGGGTGTGAACAAATTGGCTATTTCTGATGCAACAGGAGCATTCTCATTCGCTGGTGTAGAACCTGGCACCTACACAATGGAAGTGCGATTTATGGGGTATTTATCTCAGAAAGTGGAAAACATCAGCGTCAAATCTGGACAAAACACCGAGGTGAATTTTGACATGGACAATGCTACCAAAACGGAGAAAGATGTCAAAGTGATTTTTCAGACGAAGCCGAAAGGGGATGCTGAGATTACAAAAATGCAGATAAATCAAGGTGGACTTGTTGATGGCATTAATAAAAGTACGTTCATCAAAACACCAGATGCACGTGTGTCAGATGTATTCAAACGAATCAGTGGAGCAAGTGTACAGGATAATAAATTTGTTGTTGTTCGTGGATTGAGCGACCGATATAACTTCGCGCTCATAAATGGTGCTTCTTTACCAAGTACAGAAAGTGACCGCAAAGCATTTGCTTTCGATATTTTCCCATCCAATATGTTGGAAAATCTTTTCGTTATGAAAAGTGCCACTCCTGAACTTCCTGGTGAATTCGCCGGTGGAGTTATTGATATAAAAACATTAGAACCGCGCGACGAGGCTTTTCAAAACATTCAAATAGGAGGAGCATATAACAGTATTAGCACCTTCAAAAATTTCAAAACGTATGCGAGTGGAAACTCAGATATGATCGGTTTGGGATCAAGTACACGGCAATTACCGGAAGGACTTCCGTCAACAGCTGAATTCAACGCCCTAACCAGTGAGCAAAAAGCAACTTACGCGAAATCAATTCCAAATTCATGGGGGTCTAGCAACATGACAGCATTGCCTAATCTTAGTTTACAGTACTCGATTGGAAAAATGTTCAACCTAAAAAACAAGCGAAAATTCGGTTACGTATTTGCTTACTCTTACACGAATAACTTTCAGTTCAATTATGTAACCAGAAGAGAATTTGAGGAACAAGCAACCGGAGTGATTACCAAAAATGAATTGCGCGATTCAGCATATACGCAATCAGTTCTTAACACTGGAATGCTTAACTTGAAATACCAATTGAATCCTAAAAATGACATTCAATTGAAAACGATGTATTCCATCAGTGCTGATGATAAAGTGAACATAAGAAATGGTAAACGCGATATGGATGTTGAATCGGTTTACAATGAGAAATCTACGAATTTCTGGTACACACAAAACAACCTATTAACAAGTCAATTAATCGGAAATCATACAATTAAGGATAAAATCAAACTTTCTTGGAATACAGGAATTAGCGACATTTCTCGTCAAATACCGTTTTTAAGAAGAACGGTTTACCAACAGGTTGATACCACATTGCCTTACTTTGCTGTCATTCAGGCAAATGATATATCGACTCTTGGTGCAGGAAACATGTTTTGGTCGAATTTAGATGAACGCATTTACAGTGGTCGATATGACGCTTCTTACCACCTTGGAAATGATGAATCAAAAAACTTCTTCAAGGTTGGGGGTATGCACCAATACAGATCAAGATCCTTCGATGCAAGAAACCTTGGATTTAGTAAATTGGACCCAACAGGAAGCTCAAGCTTTAATTCGAACTTACTTCTTTTACCAGAAGACCAAATTTTTAGTTCAGAAAACCTTGGTGTAATGGCTGATGGTCAAGGTGGATTCAAATTAGAGGAAGGAACGAATGTTGATGATAGCTACCAAGCTTCCTCCTTTTTAAATGCTGGTTATGCCATGATTGATGCGCGCCTTTTCAGTAAATTAAGAATTGTAAGTGGTGCTCGTTTGGAATCGTACAACCAACAATTTCACTACATTGAATTCGGTTCTAACGCGCAAAAAGACCTTGATACAACGGTTGTAGATATTTTACCCTCCATCAATTTAACCTACAGTTTTACAAAACGATTCCAATTCAGAGCAAGTGCTTCTAGAACCTTGTCTCGTCCGGAATTTCGTGAACTTGCTCCTTTTACGTTTTACAACTTCTTGAACGATAACTTAACAGCTGGTGATCCAAAATTACAACGTGCACTAATCAATAACTATGATGCGCGTTTAGAGTACTTCCCTGGAGAAGGTCAAGTGATCAGTGTTTCAGGATTTTATAAAGATTTCCAAAATCCAATTGAATTAATCTTACGAACTGGTACATCTGGAACGCCAGAATTATATTACCGCAATGTCGGAGCTGTTAAAAGCTATGGTGCTGAAGTTGAATACCGAATGAAGTTGGATTTCCTTAGCAAGGACACA
Source organism: uncultured Flavobacteriales bacterium (assembly GCA_903879765.1). Lineage (GTDB taxonomy): Bacteria > Bacteroidota > Bacteroidia > Flavobacteriales_D > Crocinitomicaceae > UBA952. The sequence goes on along the minus strand of CAIRMS010000388.1, from coordinate 12,507 downwards.
AGCTCATTCTGGAAAAACTTCACCTTCTACACAAATGCTTCGCTTATTCATTCTGAAGTTGATTTAAGTGATGTATCTGGACAAGAAGAATATCCAAACTCTTCACGACCAATGCAAGGACAATCCCCATTCATTATCAATGCAGGTCTTTTCTACTCTAATGAGAATGCCCTGAATGTTAGTTTGTCTTACAATCTAGTAGGACAACGTATTGCAATCGCAGGAAGTATTCAAGAACCAAGTGTATGGGAAAATGGAAGAAATGTATTGGACTTCCAAATATCCAAAACATTCAAGGATAAATACGAAGTGAAATTAAATGTGAAAGATGCACTAGCTCAAGATTTAGTGTTCTTTCAAGACATAAATAAAAATCAAAAATACGACAAAGGTGTAGACAGCGCTTGGCAAGAAATCACGTTTGGACAAACCATTAGCTTGTCATTGAAATATAAGTTTTAATGATTGAAATAGTTTATCAATGAAAGCGGCAATTGCCGCTTTTTTTAGTTTGTTAACATAGAAACATATTCCTTAACAAACTCTTAAAGTAGAATTAAGGGTGCTATAACGTTAGCACTAAGATTCCGTCGGAACTTTGTCTCGATAAAAAATTAAGAAATATGAAAAAGAACTATTTACTTTTCGCAGCATTACTTGCAAGCACTATGTTAAGTGCGCAAGATGCATTTTGGTCAGTGACCAACTACAAAGGTGCCTTTCCGGTAACGGACAACACACCTGCTACAGACTGGACATCAGGATGGTCAAACTTCGATCCTGAAAACACGGTTTATCCGGCAACTATTACAACTGCATCCGCAGACATTACAACCAATACAACTTGGAGTGGTGTAGTGAAGTTGCAAAACAAAATTTATGTTAAAAACAATGCGACATTAACAATTGCGCCAGGAACAATCATTCGTGGAGATAAGTTAACCCAAGCAACACTTATTATCACTCGTGGAGCTAAGTTAATTGCAGACGGAACAGCTAGTAATCCAATCGTATTCACCTCAAACGAAGCAGTAGGTTCGCGTAACGAAGGTGACTGGGGCGGTGTAGTAATGTTAGGATTAGCTAAAAACAACCAACCTGGAGGTGTAGCAAACATTGAAGGAATTGTACCAACAACGGATACGCAATTTGGAGGCAACTTTGATACAGATAATTCCGGAATCGTTCGTTACGTAAGAATAGAATTCGCTGGTATTGCACTTGAGCCAAACAAAGAAGTAAATGGCATAACATTTGGTTCAATTGGTAGTGGTACAATCGTAGACAATGTTCAAGTTTCTTTTAGCGGTGATGACTCTTTTGAGTGGTTTGGCGGTACAGTTAACTGTAAACACTTAATCGCATACAGAGGATTAGACGATGATTTCGATACGGATTTTGGATACAGAGGAAAAGTTCAATTCTTCTTGTCTATTCGTGACAAAGATTTATTTGATGCTCCTGGAGACTCAAACTGTTTTGAATCAGATAATGATGCAGCTGGATCAACAGCACAGCCAAAAACAATGCCGATTTTCTCTAACGGAACCATCGTTGGACCAAAAGGAAATGGAACTATTGCGTTACCTGTAGGAGAAAAATTCGAAAAAGCATTCCGCCTAAGAAGAAATACAGCTACCTCTTGTTTCAATTCAATTGTAACAGGATGGGAGAAAGGTTTATCAATCGAAGGTACTCCTGTCGTTAACAATGTTAACGGAGACAGCCTTGTGTTTGGACACAACTTCACAACAAACTTTGCAAATAACACAAATACAATCTTCAACGCTGGAACAAGTGGTGGTGCCGCTTCAACTTCTGCTTTCTACACTTCTTTCTGGGGTGCAGATGGAAATGACTCTACACAAACAATTGCACAAATCAACTGGGTGAATTTATTCCCTGCATTAGGTGTAACTCCAGATGCTCGTCTAAGTGCAGGTTCAGTGGCAGGTTCAGGAGCGAACTTCATGAATGCTAAATTCTACAGCGTTGCCGTTCCAACAACAAGTGCAGCTTCTTACACATATTGTGCAGGTGCTACCGCTTCAGCTTTAACAGCAAATGCTTCTTTAGGGAACACATTACGTTGGTATACTCAAGCAACGGGTGGTACATTTACAACAACTGCTCCAACACCTTCAACCACAACTGCTGGGTCATTTACATATTATGTAAGTCAAGCGAATGCTAACAATGATGAAAGTCAACGTATTGCAATTTCAATTACTGTGAATGCTTTACCTGCGACACCTACAGTTACTGCTAACGGAGCAACAACGTTCTGTACAGGTGGATCTGTAGATTTAACTTCAAGTGCAGCAACTGGTAACGTTTGGTCATCAGCAACTGGATTTGCAACAACTCAAACGATCACAGTAACAACTTCTGGTTCTTACTCAGTAACAGTAACAGACGTAAACGGATGTGCGGCAACTTCTGCTGCTACAACAGTGAACGTTTCTAACGCTCCAGCTCCGACAATCAATGCTACAGCAACTCAAGCATGTAGTGGTGATGTAGTAACGATTACAGCTTCAACTTCTGATAGCTACGTATGGTCAACGGGTGAAACAACACAAAGCATCGATGTAACTGCTACTGCTACTAACGTGAATGTGGTAACAACAAATGCAAATGCATGTAACGGTGTTGGTGCTTCTGCTCCAATTACAGTAACATTCAACGCAACTCCAACTGCTGCTGGAACAATGACTTTAGCTGGAAATGTTGCGACATTTACGAATACATCTACTGGAGCAACTTCTTACTCTTGGGATTTCGGTGACTTCACAAACTCTTCAGCTACTGCACCAGCTCACGCTTATGCTGTAAATGGAACATACACAGTTGTGTTAACAGCGATCAACGGAAACTGTACAGATACGACAATCTTCTTAGTTGACGTAACTGTTGGATTAAACGAAATGGTATCAAGTTCAAACTTGACAATCTTCCCTAATCCAGCTAACGAAACAGTAAACGTTTCTTTCGAACAAAACACAAATGACCTTATTCAAATCGAATTAATCGATGCAACAGGTCGCGTAATTGCTCAAGAGAACTCTCTTGAAATCGGAACAAATAACGTTTCATTCGAAGTAACGAATCTTTCTTCTGGATTCTACACAGTACGTTTGACTAACGCAAATGGTACTGAGAATCAGAAATTGATGATTCAAAAATAAATTTCTCAACTAATTGGCTGCTAGACATAGTCTAGCAGCCTTTTTTTTTACCCCTATGGAAAACTCAAAAGGACATACCATTTTAATCGTTGACGATGAACCAGATATTCTTGAGTTCCTTTCCTATAATATCCGTAAGGAGGGATTTAAAGTATATGTTGCTTCCAATGGACAAGAAGCGTTGCGAATTGTACAGCAAATAAACCCTTCACTGATTTTGTTGGATGTAATGATGCCCATCATGGATGGCATTGAAACCTGTCAGATCATTCGAAAAGATCTAAATTTAACACAACCAATCATTGCTTTTTTAACTGCACGAACAGAAGATTATGCTCAAATAGCAGGTTTTGAAGCCGGAGCAGATGATTACATCAATAAACCTATTAGACCTCGCTTACTACTGAGCAAAATTGATTCATTACTCAGAAGATCTAAGACTTCTGTAAAAGAAATTGAATCAACAATTCATATCGATCGTGATCGCTTTCTTGTTATCTTAAACGGTGAATCTTTAACCTTGCCTAAAAAAGAATTTGAATTACTTGAATTGCTTGCTAGCAGACCTGGAAAGGTATTTAACAGAGATCAAATTCTATCCGTAGTTTGGGGTAACGAAACCATCGTTGGTGAAAGAACCATCGATGTTCACATCAGAAAATTGCGTGAAAAACTTGGAGATGACTATATTCGCACTATAAAAGGTGTCGGATATACCTTCAAGGATAAATGAAAACAGCAAGACCTAGTGTTTTAATTTTTTATGGAAGTTTAGCATTTATGCTAATCAGTTTCTTGTTTACACTTCTTGTTCATAATAGCATTCTCACTCTGAGCACAAACCTCATCATTGCTATTCCTGTTTTTTCAGGTGTATTTGCCTACCTCGTTTTCTATTTCCTGTTGAAAGGATTTATTCAATACCGACTTTCCTTAATATACCGATCGATTCAGATTAAACAACCCGAGATTACACCATTCGCTAAATCGATTGATTCATTAATGGAAGATGCCGAAAAGAATGTGGCAGCGTGGAAAGAAAATAGTACCATTGAAATATCTAAACTGAAAGAACAAGCCGCATTCCGAAAAGAATTTCTTGGAAATTTAGCGCACGAACTCAAAACACCTGTTTTTTCGATACAAGGTTACTTACTCACCCTACTTGATGGTGGACTTGAAGATCCAACCGTTAACCGCGCTTTTCTTGAAAGAGCATCGAAATCAACCGATCGAATTACCGGAATTCTTGAAGATCTCGATCAAATTACGCGCATGGAAACAGAGAATCTGCGTCTGGAAATTCGGTCTTTTGATATTGTAGAATTGCTAAAAGAATCCTTTGAAACATTCGAACTAATTGCCAAAGAAAAAAATTACCAATTACAATTTGAGAAAACGTTTACGTCAAAATACGTGAACGCTGACCGCAACAAACTAGGACAAGTTTTCACGAACTTGATTGCCAATGCGATCTCATACGGTAAGGAAAATGGAATATTAGTTATCTCTATTCTGGATATAGATGACCACTATCTATTGGAATTCAAAGATAATGGACCAGGAATTGAGCCACATCACCTATCTCGTCTTTTCGAGCGATTTTACCGCGTAGAGAAAAGTAGAAACCGAAATGAAGGTGGTTCTGGACTTGGACTAGCCATCGCAAAACACATTGTTGAATCTCATGGTCAAACCATACAAGTGAAAAGTCAAGTTGGCATTGGGACAACATTCGTGATTACCATGGAGAAAAGTAAAAACACAGGACCCGTCAGCTCACGAGGAATTCCATTGAAATAACAAGCCGGATTTATTCCTACCTTTATTTTCTAGCGCTTCAACATGAGTTCATCCGAAAAACAAATCTTCTCACTTAAACAAGTCGTTCAGTCTATTCAAAAGACCATCGAAGAACGTTATTCAACGAATTATTGGGTGAAGGCAGAAATGCACAAGATGAATCGCTATCCTAGTGGACACGCTTTTCCAGAACTCGTTCAAAAAGAAGACGGGAAAATTGTTGCTCAAATTACCGGAACCATCTGGAAGCAACAACTCGAACGAATTAATGAAGCCTTTATCCAAGTCGTAAAGGAACCCTTGCAAGACGGGAAAACATTGCTTTTGTTAGTGAAAATAAATTATCATCCTACCTTCGGACTCACGCTTCAAATTTTAGACATCGATCCCTCCTACTCTTTAGGGGAATTGCAACGGGAACGAGAGGAAACATTGAAAAAGCTGGAAGCCTTGCAGCTCATCAATCGAAATCAGTCAAGAGAATTTCCGCTTTTACCCAAACGACTTGCCATCATATCAGGAGATTCAAGTAAAGGTCTTTCTGATTTTTACCAGGTACTCCAAGAAAATCCCTATAATTATTACTTTGAAACAACATTTTTCGAAGCATATGTGCAAGGTGATTTAGCCGTGAACTCTATTTGCAATGCTCTAGAAAAAATAAAAGAGAACATTGCAAAGTATGACGTTGTCGTCATTGTTCGTGGTGGCGGTGCTGAAGTCGGCATGACCTGTTACAATCATTTTGATCTGTGTAAATCCATTGCCTCTTTCCCAATACCCGTACTAACAGGAATCGGACACTCAACGAACTTAACGGTTGCGGAAATGGTCTCGTTTCGAAATGCCATTACACCGACGAAATTAGCTGAGTTTTTAGTTCTGACTTTCCGTGAATTTGATTTAGAAATTGAAAAACTACTGAAGCAACTTTCATTAGAAAGCGAACGGTTACTTTCGATGAAACAACTGAAACTTATTGCACAAGTAAATGGACTCACCCAGTTGGTTCAAAAAAGGATCCGGAATGCAAAAGAACGATTTTTATCGCTGCAGTTTCAAGTGCAACATCAAAGCCGAAGTCAATTAGCCAAGCACCAACAGGCGATTGAAAACAAAGAAACACGCTTGAAGCCTCAAGTGCAGTTTTTCCTAGAGAAGGAAGTACAAAAAATTCAGCAAGTAGAAGAAAAAGTGCAGTTCCTAGATCCCATTCATGTACTCAAACGTGGCTATAGCATTACACGAATCAAGGGGAAAGCAATTGATGGAAACGCCCTAATTGAAGTTGATTCTGAAATAGAAACGCAAACCATTCAAGGAACCTTTTCTGCAAAAGTCACCTCCATATCGAGAAATGCTTAATGTGTTCTGGTCATAGACTCCGGAACGCAAATAATAAAATCTGCCCGTCCGATGTGTTCTTTGTCCAATTTTCGGACATCATCTTGCGTCACAGTTGAAATGGTTAACACCCGAATATCTGTTTGTTTTTGCTGGACATACCATAAAATTCCTTGGTAAAAATCAGAATGAAACGCCCCATTAAAATGCAAATGAACAGTCCCCTCTTTTCTTCCTGGATTTGCCATAATAAATTGTGCCATCGTTGCATCCTTGAAAGCTTGCGACTCCACCATGTTCATTCCCATGTTTACGCCCATATGTCCACCCATTGTAAAAACTTCTCGGTATTGAGAAAGTGTTGTGTCAACGGTAAAATCTATGGGTGCCATCTGCGATTTGATTGTCAAATTCAAGGTGTCTAAGGCCTTTCTGCCTTTTTTAAACAATAATGACGCATATTTTCGTTGGACATTTGACGCCACACAAAACAACTTGTTTTTTTTCGCAAAGTCGACAATTGGTGCATAATCCGTTTCGTAATTTGGCCAAAGTCGCATTGTATCCTTGAACTGTTTTGCTGTTAAACTACCCTGCATATATTGACTCAATAGCTCTTGTTGGTCTTGCTCAAACATTTCGAATCCCAATTGTAATTTAGGACCAACTTCCTCATACATTTCCTTGGTTAATTCCAATTGTAACCAATGCGAAATTGGATTGTCATGAAACTCACCAAATAAAATTAATTCCTTGTCCTCGCTTGCCTCAGCTAACTTTTCAAAACTGGTTTTTTTTCCGTTCGAAGTATAAATAACATACGCTGGTTTATCCTGTGAAAAGAGTGTTGTAACTTGACATAAGGTTAAAGCGACAAGGTAAATTGTAAGTTGTTTCATTGGAATGGATTAAGTTTTGTTCGACTAAATTTAATATATTTGGAACAACCCAAGCTTAATTTGTGAACTCTTTCATTAAAATCATCTTTCTTTTCTTTGGACTTCAAGTTGGAGTCTTCTCATACGGACAAGGGTTTCAAGTCAATTTTCAAGGGCAAAAACAACAAGGAATGGGTTGTGCGGGAACGGCATTGAATTTGGACGCTTCCAGTTTATTTTTTAATCCAGGAGCGAGCGCATTTGCTAATAAATCAGAAGTGAACCTTGCTGGAACAGCGATTTTTGCTGATGTGCTTTACACAGATTCTGCGACACAAACGAGTTATCGAACGAATAATCCCATAGGAACGCCTTTTTCCGCCTACGGACTTTATCGCTTTAAAAAATCATTGGAACCACTCTCCGTTGGATTAGCCATTTATACACCTTTTGGTAGTACTGTTCAATGGGAGCCCGGTTGGATAGGACGTTTTGCCCTAACACGCCTTTCCTTGAAAGCGATTTTTTTTCAACCGACTTTTTCCTACAGAATCAGTGAACGATTTGGAATAGGCGCTGGATTCGTAGTGAGTAATGGAAGCGTTAATTTGCAAAAAGACATCCCGGTACAAGATAGTCTAGGTTTTTCAGGACATGCGGAATTAGCTGGGAAAGCCATTGGTTTTGGATACAATGCTGGCATACTTTATCATGTTAATCATAAATTTTCAATGGGATTAACATACAGATCAAAAGTAAACATGTCCGTGAATAATGGAAATGCAACATTCACAGTGCCAACCGCTTTAGCGACTAGTTTTCCAAATGGCGCCTTTTCAAGTAAGTTACCCTTGCCAAGTGTACTAACACTTGGACTTAGTTTTACTCCAAACACTAAATGGAGTTTCGTTTTGGATATTAACCGTGTCAACTGGAAAGTGTACGACACGCTTGCCTTCGATTATGCCCAAAACACCAGCGCTCTTAGTGATACAAAATCCGCCAGAAACTACGAAAGTATCTTTGCATTCCGAGGAGGAGCTTCTTTCGCTGCAACAAAAAAATGGATCCTGCGAGTTGGCAGTGGATTTGGCTTCACACCTGTTCAATCAGGATATGTGACACCCGAAACGCCTGATGCGAATCGACTTTACGGAACATGTGGATTCAGTTTCGTTGCAAATGAACATTTTTCTTTCGATACATCACTGTATGCAACACGTATGCAACGAACAGATAAGAACTTGGAAACACAGTTGAACGGAACGTTCACTTCAATTGCATTCGCTCCAGGAATTTCATTAAACTATAAATGGTAATGAGAAAACTTCAATTCATCGGACTATTTATTTTTACCATATTGGGACTGCTTTCCTGCGAACCAAAGATAAAGAGCCCAATTCCATCGAAAGGTGAGCTTGATGTTTCAAAAGTCATTTTTATAGGTGACGGACAAATGGGTGGATACATGAATGACGGCCTTAAAAATGAAGGTCAGAAAAATTCCTTAGCGAACATTATAGCCGTACAATTTGAATTAATTGGTTCCAATTCAGCGAATATCCCTTGGATCAATAGTGCGTCCATCGGAATCAGTACCGCTGGACTCGCGCCTCTCCATTTAGGATATAAAACCGATTGTCAAGGAAACGTTTCTTTATCGCCCATCCGAGATGCAAGCATTGGAGATGTAAGCAGTATCAGTCAATCGTGTTATAACGCAAATAATCCCTTTACAGTTTATGGCATTCCTGGACTACGATTAAATCAATTCACCAATCCAAACTTAGCAGGGACAAATGCTTTTTACAACCGAATGTGCGCTTCACAAACCACAAGTTTATTGGATGAGTTACTCGCGCAAAACGCCACATTTTTTCAATTGTACATCGGACTCGAGGACGTTTTAGATTATGCAAAATCCGGCGGGACACATGAAACCCTGCCCTCAGATCTTCAATTTCAACAAAACTATGAACAAGTCGTTCAGAATTTAACAGCAAATGGAGCGAAAGGTGCAATAGCAACAATACCTGATGTCAGTCAAATGCCTTATTTCACGACAATTCCGTGGAACGGATTAACTCTTGACAATAGTAATGTAGGAACCTTAAACAACATCTATAATCCGCTTGGATTTTACTTTCAATTGGGAGCAAATCCATTCATGATGGTCGATTCAAGCGCAAATATGTTCGCTGTTCGTCCGATTCAATCTTCCGAATTATTACTTCTAAGTTTACCTTTAGACTCGGTTAAATGCAATCAAATGGGCGTTCTTTTCCCGATTCGAGATGAATTTGTTTTGGATGCTGAAGAACTGACCTTTCTAAGAGGGAAAATTGAATCCTACAATAATTTCATTCGTCAAATGGCTCAAACATACAATTTAGCATTAGTAAACACGGATCAATTTGTTTCAAACTTAGCAGATGGATTCACCTATAATGGGGTGAGCATGAGTGCGAAATTCGTATCCGGAGGTGCCTATTCACTCGATGGAATATACTTGAATCCACGTGGAAACGCTCATTTCGCGAATGCATTTATAAAAGCCATTAACAAGAAATATCAGTCAACAATCCCGGAAGTGAACGCCAACAAATTCGACGGTGTACGCTTCCCTTAATCAAACCTGTAACTATGAAAAAAATTACCTTCATTTTAACAATGTTAATCAGCTTAACAACTTATGCTCAATCGCCGTGCAGTAGTGGAAGATATGCGAATGATGTTTTTACCAACTTCACAGTTACTGGTGATGTCATCTACGGTCAAAACAATACTTGGAGTGGCGCAAACAACCAATTGAAACTTGACTTTTATGAGCCGACAGGAGATACTGAACTTGCTCGACCATTAATTATTTGGGTACACGGTGGAAGTTTTATCGGCGGATCAAAAACAGATAATGATGTTAAAACGTGGTCTGAAAGTTTTGCTAAAAAAGGCTATGTATGTGCCAGCATCGATTACCGTCTTGGTTTCTTTCCATTTGATTCAGCCAATGCAGTGAAAGCCGTTGTTCGTGCTGTACAAGATTTAAAAGGTGCAATTCGTTATTTCTACAAGGATTGTCAAACTACGAACCTATATAAAGTAGATACAAACCACATCTTCATCGGTGGAAGTTCTGCGGGAGCAATAACTGCATTGCACGTCGCTTACTTGAATGACCCGTGTGAAATTTCCGATTACCTCAGTACAAGTGCCATGAATACCCTTGGTGGATTAGAAGGGAACAGTGGGAATCCCGGCTATTCGACAAAAGTACATGCGGTAATCAATGGTTGTGGTGCATTAGCGCGCTATAGTTGGTTAGAAGCTGGTGATGTTCCTCTTTGTTCCTTCCATGGAACAGCAGACGGGACAGTCAAATACAACCGAGGAGTTGTGAATCCGGGAACTCCATTAATGTATTTAGACGGAAGTCGCATGTTACATGAGCGTGCATGCGCTGTTGGGCTTGAAAATCAATTTTACACATTTCCAGGGGCACCACATGTTCCTTACTTAGCCAATACCGCCTATATGGATACAAGTATTCGCTTCGTTCGTGACTTTTTAGTCAAACAAATGGGCTGTACTGAAACAGCTCTTCAACCCGCGAATAATCCACTTCAAACAGCAAACCTTTACGCGATTAATTACTGTGACGGAAGTCCTGTCAACGAAGTTTGCTCAACATCTGGCATAACTGAGGATGAATTGTCTTTGAACGTGTATCCAAATCCGAGCAAGGGATACCTTTATATTTCCGTGGACGGCGCTCAAATTGAACGCTTACAGGTATTAGACTTGTTGGGGAAAAAACATCTTTTGATGGAAACAGTTCAGCAAGAAGAATTTGATTTTAGTATGTTACCAAACGGAACCTATTTTGTTTCCCTACGTTTATCGAATGGTCAAGAATTAATGAGACCATTTATCATTCAACATTAATGTCTGCTGTGAAAAAAATTAGTTTTCTACTCAGTTTTACTTTTTACATTTTCACGAATGTATCCGCCCAAACATGGAGCGGTGAAGTAGCGCAAATTTTCTACAACAAGTGTACGAAATGCCATCATCCTGGTGGTGCCGCTCCCCTTTCACTCATGACTTTTAATGACGTGAGTCCAATGGCATCGCTGGTTTATCAATGCATCAACACCAATGAAATGCCACCGTGGCCACCAGATAATAACTACCAACAATATTTACACAATCGTTCCTTAAGTGCGACGGAGAAATCTACCATATTAACTTGGTTGGACCAAGGTTTTCCAGAAGGAAATGCGGCAAGTACTCCACCCCCACCCGTTTATTCAAGCAGTTCATTTCTAGGGAATGGCGATTTAACTGTTCAGATTCCGACTTATATGAGTAAGGCGATTTCTCATGATGACTATGTGTGTTTTTCCATTCCGACGAATTTGACACAAAACAGAATCATCAAGGCAGTTGAAGTAATTCCAGGAAACCGAGAAATTGTGCACCATGCACTCGTTTATGTGGATCCAACTAGTGTGGAAAGTACGGATACACTCGATGGAAATTGTGCGAGTCCGAGTAATGCATCATCGAAATTAGTCACCGGATATACACCTGGATCGACCCCTATGATTTTGCCATCGGTTGATCCGCTCAAATTAGGGATTGATATTGGACCAGGATCGAGTATTTACCTTACCATGCATTATCCAATGGGTAGTTATGGCGAGTTTGACAGTACAAAAGTTATTTTTCACTTTTATCCCATTGGTACAACTGGAGTCAGGCAAATTTCAGCAGCACCTCTCATCGCAGATAATAACTTTACTCTACCCGCCAACCAAGAAACGAGTTTAACTGCACAATTTCCGAACGGTGGTTCGGGACTTCCTTCAAGTTTTTCCATTCTATCCGTTTTTCCGCATATGCATTTAATCGGCAAAAACATCAAGGCATATGCCTACAAACAAAACCTAGATACTATTCCATTCATCAACGTACCTAAATGGGAATTCATGTGGCAAGATTTTTATTTTTTCCAGAATATGCAAAAAGTTCCAACTGGATACAAATTAAAAGGAGAGGCTACATTTGACAATACAGCGTCAAACGTGAATAATCCAAATAATCCTCCGCAAAATGTTTCCAGTGGATTCAATACGACTGATGAAATGTTTCTAGTTTACTTTCATTACCTGCCTTATCAAAACGGTGATGAAACCTATGACTTAAATCAATTTGTCAACGCAAGTGTTGAAGATTATCTTCCCAATGAATCAGGTTCCATTCAAGTTTTTCCAAATCCATTCAACAAAGGCTGT
>CAIRMS010000387.1 GCA_903879765.1 uncultured Flavobacteriales bacterium | reverse complement strand
GATAGGCGCTTCTATCTACTTTTGTCATGATATCTTTTGTCAACTCATATGAAGCTAAAATGTGTGTCCCTGTTAAATTGTAGTAAGCAATTAATTCTTTCCATTTATCTACTTTATCCGAATCAAAATTGGCGATGTAAAGAAATTTTAACTCTTTATCCTGAAAATGACTTTTTAGAGAATCCGAATTTAAAGCGATCTCAGATCTACAAGGCCCACACCAGGTTCCCCACATGTCCAATAAGACTGTTTGTCCCTTAAAAATATGCAATACTTCCTCAAATGTTTTGAAGGTCTCGTGATTATCAAACAGGATCATCTTGTCCGTCAAAGTTCGTTTCTCCTTTTCTCTCATTACAGAAATGTAAGGTTCAAGATGGTTTATGTATTCGCTATTTGGAAATTTGGTTTTGAAGTTCTCAAAAATCTCAGGTAAATCATCTTCTTTATCCGCGATTGCATACTTGAATAGATAAGCATATAAAAATTCAGCATTGTGTCCACTGAACTGTGTGTTGATTATTTTTTCGACCAACTTATTTTCTGAATCTAGCTTATTCAGTTTTAGCGCTTCTTCTTGACTTTCGGTGTGGTAGTATCTTATTAAAAGTTCAGGATGATCCCAAATTCGCTCTTTCACTCGCAATAGATAATTTGATAAGAAATAGTTGTAGTCAGGAATAACAAATAGGTTATCATTCATAAAATTGGCGGTTTTCATCAATGAATCTTCTAAAACTTGCCAATTCTCTTCATTTCTCAAAAAAACCTTTCTAGAAAATCGAAACCTTAGTCCTCCTTTGAAACCAATAAAAGTCCAAGTAGTATAGTTCTGAACGTAAAGGGAACAAATCGTAGTAAATTCTTCACTTGGGTGGTATTTATCCAGGTATGTATTTAATAACTTTTGATTTTTAGAACTCCTTTTATGTATCGCTTCAAATACGTGGTCCGGCAAGGAGTCCTTTTTGTATGCTTCCAAATTGATTTTTGAGTTAAGGATGCTTTGAATCGCCGGTTGATTGTTTTTACTTCCCTTACCCGAAACTAAAAAGGATTTCTCAGGAGACTTAGCATCAAAGGAAAAATTCAAACTATCTCCCGGACTCACATAAAACAGGTAACTTGTGTGTAGGTCTTTTAAGGTGTCATCGTAATAAGCCGTAATGAAGATAGGCTTTTCAAAATAATCATTCCAAATGGCTTTTCCATTTCTAAGTGGGATTTTAAACGTTCTTTCCTTGTCAAATATAACGTCAACACTTGAATAGTCACCTCTAATCACTTCTAGGTGTTCAATACTTGAATTTTTAATATCAAAAAAGATGGTGACATCCTGCGCCTGAACGAAGAAGGGGAAAATTAATAGGAATAAAAATAATTTTATCATTTTCTCAAAGACTGTATTTCCCGAGAATTATGTTTAACAACTCGTAGCACCCCAACCATGTCAATTTATTCAGTGTTCTAAAATTTAAAAAAAAAAGGAATATCTCAACTATTTACGGCAGGTTCAGGATTACGTTGGCTCATATTACTTTTAGTGAAATTCATTCCGGGCTAAAATCGAACATTTAATTTCTCTTTCATTCTCCGTTCTACTTAATCACCTGAATTTTCTGCGATTTTACCAAACCGTTATCTGTAGTAAATAAAATATAGCTTCCCGACTTTAGTGAACTGATATTTATTTCTGATATGGTTTTTCCGTTTAACATGGAATGTCCGAGTAAATCAACGATTTCAAAAAATACCTCCGAATCGCTTCCAGTTGATAAATAGACCACATTGGAAGATGGGTTAGGGTAGACCATTTGTTCATCCATTTCTTGCTCTTTTATACCAACGAAGGCCTGAAAATCACACGTACTTGTTAAACCAGTGGAATATAACGGCATGTTCAGATCTTCATAGCAACGAAGTCCAGTGATAATAGATTCATCGCACGTATAACTGAATTCTGGAGCCAGGTTAAATAAGTAACGTGTATCTCCAATTCTTTCGATGATTTCGGAGTCGTAAGAAAAGTTCGACATATTGTCAAATTGTGTGGCATAGGAAACTTGAAGCCGCTTCAAGTCGACACCATTAATATTGACGATATCTATAGAATTGACATGAACTGAAATGGTGTCTTCATCATTCATGTCAGGTACGCGAATGGACCATGAATCGCCCACGGAAACATTCATGCAATACAACAGCTGAAAGGAATTATAAGCTGGTTCATAGAAATAAACCGAATCGTTCGAATAATACGTAAATTTCGTTCCTTGTCCATCCATACACATGATTGGCATATTGATCTGTAGTCGATTACATAATTTACCTTGAATTGTGGTGTCACCAGCAGATGCGATATTGATGAATCCCTCAAATAATGGATTAGGAACAACATACACCTTTGAATAATGCCAACTAGAGCCTTGATTCCCGAAGTATTGCGCTTGTGATTTCGAGGAAATAAGGATGAAAGCGACGATGATTATTTTGCCTATCTTTTTCATATAATTTTTTTTTATTGTTATTAATTTTTAATGAATTTACCTGTTTGAATGAAGTCATCAGTTGTGAAAAGCCTATAATAATATACCCCATTCTCAAAATTTGAAATATCAATCGGTTCCGTTAAAGCGGAGTTTTGAATCGTTTTCAGTACTTGACCAAATGAATTTATCAACTCGAAAGATTGAATTTTATCTGTATTCGAAGTTTTAATCTCAATCGCACTCGTTGCCGGATTTGGGCTAATCTGAACAAACAGCGTGTTTTGATTTTCGTCAAGTCCAATAGTTTGACTTAAAGATAGGTCGTCAACTATAAAATAAGAACCTGCATGACCTGAACCTACATCACGATGATTAAAGGTTATGACGATTTTCATCGAATCAGGAGTTGAAGAAGATGAATAGTTGATGTAGTTGATAAATTCAGAATAATTCAAGTTTGTGGTGTTCGAGGTGAATTCTCCTTGTCCGATGACGGCACCTTGATATTTCATTGTCACGTTCACGGTAAAAGTATCGAGTCCATTGGTTTGTAAAATATACCAACCTTTGAGTTTTGTTGGCTTTATCGAAACTGGAAAATAAAATCCTGTTGCCTCGCTGGCGGAATACAAACCTGAGGGATTATAAATTGGGCCAGTCAATACAATGTCAGATTTCACTGCTTTTGAACCATTATGAGCATTCGTACTGATCGTTTCAAATGTATAGGGAGAGAATGGTGAATTCCAATAAGCTCTCCAACCATCTGGTTGTGGACCTGTCCAATTTTCAAAACTCGGATTCGGGATTTGACCAAATGAGAAGTTAGCTGTAATCAAGAATAACAAAGCGAATGGAATTATTTTTTTCATAGGATTGCTTTTTAGTATTAAAGTGACTCGATGCTCATGTCATTGACGAATAAATGCCTGTTTATGTAAACTTTTATCATTTTTTGAAAGTTCAATTGAATATTGGCCAGTTTGCCATGTTGAAATGTCAATTTGAGCGGAATTTGAATCCACTTTCTTTTTGTAAACAAGCTGACCTGATTGAGTATAAATACTTATATCAAAACCCAATAAACTCGTTGTAACAGACAGCATGTCATTTGTGGGATTAGGGAAAACCGAAACCTGAAAATCCAAGTTAACTTCATCCAATGCATTAACGGATGAAACAAGGTTGCAATCTATCGTATGTTGAGGAAATACAATTTGATTATTTTGTTTAAAACACATCAAATTACTCACATGCTCATAATATGGTTCCCAACAAATAAAGGGTGAAAGAAGTCCCAAGGTGCTGCCAATTCCCTCAATGATATGGAGTGGCTTTCCAAGACAGTAATTTAATTGTAGTCTTCGATGATATTCATTGCCAATTAAAACAGAGTCGACATTCGTGACAATCCAGTCTTCACCAATAAAATTACTTAGATAGGTATCCGTTGTATCGCCAAGGTTTAGATTAAAGTCATATAACAAAGACTCATTTAACGCATATGGAGGAAAGTAATATACCCGTTTGTTTATAGAGTCGTTTCTAAATCCTCCTGCATATTGATTTATATTGTACCAAAAAATAGGGTGACAGTTTCCATTTAAGTCTTGGAAATACATCATTCCAGTTTTTTTTAACTTGTGGTAAGTAATCGAGTTAATGACTGTATCACCAGCTATAAAAATTTGATAGTCTGAACAACAATCACACTGATATCCAGTTTGATACTCTCTCCAAATAGCGCCAGATGTCGGAAAGGGTTTATATGCTTGAGCGGAACTTGCAAAAGTTATGCAAACCAATATAATTAGCGTAATGGTCCATTTCATCGTTTTGTTTTTTCGTCTTCCGTCTCTCTTGCAGTAGTTAAGTATTTCTACAACTTACTAATCGACAGTTGTTTAATTAGCTCTAATATATGTAAAAAAACGAATCTATTTTAAAAAATAAGCACAATAAAATAGATGGTCCTATTTTTAAAAGATTGAAAAGCTCGAATTTGATTGATCAAATACAGCGTATGAAGAGAACAAAAAGAGGGGGAGTTATGTAGACAAATCAAAAAAGGCAAGTTGAAATAATCACCATTTTAATTTTTAATCTTTAATAATTTTTAAGCTGGAACCAACAGATGTCCCAACTTTTAAATAATAAATCCCTTGCACCAAATCAGACAAGTCAAGTTCTTTTTGGACTCCACTCAAAATGATGTCTTTGATTTTCTTTCCACACATATCAACAATCTGAATAATTTCATTATCCACAGCTTTCTCAAATACAATTGTTACTAAACCACTTGTTGGATTTGGATAAACATTGACTTTATTGTTTCCAATTAATAACGCGTTTTCTTCTACATGTGCACTACTCAGTTGAGCACATGACGATACAATTAATGGTGCTGTTGAGCTGCTCACTGCATCAAGCGTGCTTCCTGTTCCTATCGCTTTATTTGGAACAGTGATAAACGAGCCAGATACTAAATTATCAAAATCATAATAAGCAACCAAATTGGACTCATTTCCTATCAAGGTATTGCTCATTGAATAACTTATTTGTTGTGGAGTTCTAGCAACATCCCAGAATTTCAATTCGTCTATTTTACCATTCATATAAAACATAAAATTTCCAGAAAGACCTCGGTAAATACCGATTCTTAAAGGCTCTGTACTTTGCATAATATTAGAATAACCTCCTTGCATTATTGTGTAAGGAACGGAGATGCCATCAACATATAAAAGAACGTTTGTACTTGTGTGAACAACTGCTAAATGATGACATTCACCCCCTGAAAAAACAATATTATTTGTTTCTATGTATGAGGAATAGTTACAATTTCCATCGGCATTCCAAGACCATCTTAATTTTCCATCAGCAATTGAGAAGGTATAACCTGATTGTGAATTACCGCACCATGCCTTGCTAAAAACAATATTAACTCCTGAGACTTTATCAAGTTGAACCCATGCTTCAGCGGTCAAATTGTTTACGATATTTAAGGAATTCGCATTGATCACTTGAACATAATCAGCTGTACCATTGAATGACAAAGCATCGTTTTGTTGAGCGTTTAATTGCGTCCAAAGGGAGAGCAATATTACTAATGAAAAATAGTTTATTGTTTTCATTATTAAAGTTTTGTCCTAAAATTATGAAAAAAAGCAACTTAAAAAAAATTGAATATTTCTAAAACACTACTAATAAGCGCACAAAGCTAAACCCAAAATTGCTGCGCAATTTGCGGGTATTTTTGTTTTTGTGCGCTTATCAACATGAATGTTGAACGCTTTAAAAACAAAAAACCCGGCACTTGCGTGCTGGGTTTTTGCTTGTGACCTTGTCAGGATTCAAACCTGAAACCTTCTGAGCCGTAATCAGATGCGCTATTCAGTTGCGCCACAAGGCCGTTTCTGAGAGCAAAGATATACAATTTTAAATATACGTTGAGATTTTTTGTGAAAAAATGATGTGAAAAAAAATTAAAATGATTTAAAAGCTTGATTGTTTGTATATTTCACGGAATTGGACATTTGAACTAAACCATTACTTGTTTGTTCTGTTCAAAAAGAAACTCATGAAAAAAATGATGTATATCCTTATTGGCACTTTT
>CAIRMS010000386.1 GCA_903879765.1 uncultured Flavobacteriales bacterium | reverse complement strand
GTGGTGAGCCTACGATGCACTCGTTAATTGAACTTGTGGAGCAACTACATGAGCACAATATCGAAGTGGCCATTGAGACTGCTGGTGTTCATCACTTGGATGCACCGATTGATTGGTATTGCTTTTCACCGAAAAAATTCATGAAACCGATTGAAGAAGCGTATGTAAAAGCACATGAGTTGAAGGTTGTCATCAATCATGTTTCGGATTTCGCTTGGGCGGAAGAACACGCTCAAAAAGTTTCATCTGAATGTCGTTTATTTCTTCAACCTGAATGGGAAAAACAAGAGAAACTACTTCCCTTGATTATCGACTACGTGAAAGGTAACCAAAAATGGAAAATCTCGTTACAGACTCACAAATACATGAATATACCCTGAATGAAAAACGCCCTACTTTTATCCTTTTTTTTCTTATTGTTTTACAGCTGCTCTACGGCACAATTCCCCTATTCAAGTTCAAGTAAAAAAGCCATTCATTACTTTGAACTAGCAGAAAAAGCACCTAAAGAAGGAATGGATGTTACAACGGGAGCCTATGATTTTAAAGGAGGAATTGAATTATTAGGCAAGGCACTTGAAAAAGATTCTAATTTTTGGGAAGCACATTTACTTGCTGCGGAATTCAATGAAATTATACGAAATTACAATCAAGCCATTTTCCATTATAAGCGAGCGCTTGAAATTGATCCAAATCACAGCATTAGCGGAAACACCAATTACCGTTTGGCAACCTGTCAAATGGCCGTGGCTGATTATCAAGGGGTCATAAAAAGTTGCGATTTTTACCTTAGAAACCCCAATTCCAAACAAGAAAATATAGGCAATGTGAGAAGAATGCAAGATTGCGCCTCATTCTCCATTCAATCGATGAAAAACCCAAAACCCTTTGAACCTAAAAATATGGGTCCTGCGGTAAATACAAATTTCTCCGAATATTATCCAACCATTACGGTGGATGGTAACACCATGCTGTTCACACGACGAATCAACGATTTTCAAAATGGCTACAATCGCGAGCAGGAAGACTTTTATGTAACACATCAAATTGATCATACTTGGAGTCGTTCATATCCGATGCCTAAAAATGTGAATACCCCATATAACGAAGGAGCACCAACAATTTCTCCGGATGGAAAAAAACTCATTTTCGTAGCGTGTACAGATGAAAGTGGCGTAGATTACGGGGAAAATAGACAAGGAAGAGGTAGCTGTGATTTATTCGTGACGGAGCAAAATGGAAAATCATGGAGCAACCCAGTAAATCTTCCAGGAAAAGTAAACTCTACTCATTGGGAAACGCAACCTTCCCTTTCCGCGGATGGAAAAACGCTGTACTTCATAAGAGGATTGCGTAGCCGAGATGGAAAAAAAGATTCTGACATTTACATGTCTAAACTTTTAGCAGATGGAACATGGGGAATGGCTGAACCTCTTTCTTCAACGATCAATTCGAATCAAAACGAGGAATCTGTTTTGATTCACCCAGATGGGAAAACGCTTTATTTCGCTTCTAGAGGTCATGTAGGATTGGGAGGATCCGATTTATTCGTTTCTAGAATGGATGAGACAGGAAGGTGGGGGATCCCACAAAATTTAGGGTATCCGATTAATACAATGTCTGATGAAAACTCCTTAATGGTTTCACCGGAGGGCGACATTGCCTTTTTTGCTTCGGACCGTCCGGGTGGATATGGTTTAATGGACATCTACTACTTTAATCTACCAAAAGAAAATCAACCAACGAGAACGCTCTATTTCGATGGATTCGTATTTGACGCGCTTACGAAAAAGTCTCTTGGAGCAAGTTTCCAATTGACCAATCTTTCAAATGGACAAGTTGTGATTCAATCCAAAGCTGATGCAATTGACGGGACATTTATGGTTCCTTTGCCTATTAATACAGATTACGCGATTGAAGTAACACATCCTGGCTACCTACCCTATTCCTTAAATTTCAATATGACGTTAAAGGAAAATGAACAAAGTTACCATATTCAAATACCATTGAATCCTGAAAATTCTTCGGAAGAAAATGTCCTTGCAAATGTTTTCTTTGACTTAAATCAAGCCAAATTACGTCCAGAATCGATTGTTGAATTGAGCTCTTTAGTAAACTACTTAAAGACACATCCAACCTTAAAAATTGAAATCGGTGGACATACCGATTCAAGAGGTAATGCACAAGAAAACCTGACATTATCGACTGACCGTGCAAAAGCAGTGAATGATTTTCTTATTTCAAAAGGAATTCCAAACTCGCGCTTAAGTTACAAAGGATATGGATCTAGCTCTCCTATTGTTTCAGATGCGGCGATTCAACAAATAAGTGATCCGAAGGAGAAAGAAAAAGCACATCAAAAAAACCGTCGCACGACCTATACAATAAAGCCATGAAGTATTTTTTCAAACTTATTCGAGCTAAAAACCTGATCATCATTTTGATGACAATGGTCGGAGTGGCTTTTTATTTAATCCAAAGTAATTATTACCGAAAAGTTGACTTCAACTTCATCGACTACTTGCTTCTTATTTTTTCAACGATGATTATTGCTGCTGCCGGCAATGTCATCAACGATTATTTTGATGTCAAAGCTGACCGTATTAATAAACCAGAAAAAGTTATCATCTCTAAATTCATGAAACCGAGGTGGGCCATTTTATTACATTGGACGTTTAACTTGATTGCATTTTTAATTGCCATCTATCTATCCATAAAATACAGCACACTGATTTTTGTATTTGTGCATTTAATTTCGATCAAT
>CAIRMS010000385.1 GCA_903879765.1 uncultured Flavobacteriales bacterium | reverse complement strand
ATGGCTGGTACGTCGCGTTACATCACGACGAAAAACCGTAAAAACACACCGGATCGTATGGAGATTAAGAAATTCAATCCGATCTTAAAGAGAATGACTGTTCATAAAGAAATTAAATAACTAGGACATGGCAAAGAAAGTTGTAGCTTCCCTACAAAAAGGTGGCGGTAAAGAACATACGAAAGTGATTAAAATGGTAAAATCCGAGAAATCGAATTCTTACACATTCAAAGAGGAAATCGTTCACAACGATAAAGTGAAAGAGTGGTTCGCTAAGAACTAATCCTTAAAAATCTTGTAAAAAGCTTCCAATTAAGGGGGCTTTTTTTTTATCTTTAAAACATGGGACTATTTGATTTTTTCTCGAAATCTAAAAAAGAAACACTAGACCAAGGCCTAGAGAAGACAAAACAAACTTTCTTTTCGAAGATTGCACGACTCCTTGTGGGTAAATCCCACGTGGATGACGAAGTACTGGATAACCTGGAAGAGATGTTGATTACATCGGATGTCGGGGTGGAAACCACACTGAAAATCATTGACCGAATTCAAGCGCGCGTTTCCAAGGATAAAGTCATGGGAACAGCGGAATTAAATCAAGTCCTTCGTGAGGAAATCATCGCTCTACTCGAAGAAAATAATTCCAATCAAAACGGAAACCTAGAAATTGAGAAACCTACAGATGGTAATCCATACGTGATTATGGTCGTAGGAGTAAATGGCGTAGGGAAAACCACGACTATTGGAAAACTCGCTCACCAATTTAAAGCTTCTGGATTAAAAGTTGTTCTCGGCGCAGCGGATACCTTCCGCGCAGCAGCTGTGGAACAATTGATTATTTGGTCCAAACGCGTCGATGTACCAATCGTTCAACAAGGAATGGGCGCTGACCCAGCGAGTGTGGCCTTCGACACCTTACAATCAGCTAAATCGCAAGGAGCAGACGTTGTCATCATCGATACAGCCGGAAGACTTCACAACAAAGTGAATTTAATGGCAGAGTTGACGAAAATCAAACGTGTGATGGAAAAAATCATTCCAGGTGCACCTCATGAAATTCTATTGGTATTGGATGGTTCCACCGGACAAAACGCCTTTGAACAAGCGAAGCAATTTGCGCAAGCAACCGACATCAACGCATTAGCGGTAACGAAATTAGATGGTACGGCAAAAGGCGGTGTGATCATTGGCATTTCTGACCAAATGAAAATCCCTGTGAAATACATTGGGATTGGCGAGAAAATGGAAGACCTCCAACTTTTCGACCGAAAATTATTCGTTGAATCCTTGTTCTCCGAATAAATCTAACAATACTTTTTACGAAGTTTATTGATTCATGGACTGCAATCCTACGTAGTCTGCGTACAATCCTTTTAATTCCATCAAGGACTGATGCGTTCCGGACTCTTCCACTTTTCCGGATTGAAGGACCAAAATTTGATCGGCGTTTCGAATCGTAGAAAGACGGTGTGCAATCACAACCGAGGTTCTTCCCTTCATCAACTTATCCAAGGCATCTTGTACCAATCGTTCGGATTCAGAATCCAAGGCAGAAGTCGCTTCGTCCAAAATTAAGATCGTCGGATTCTTTAAAATTGCTCGAGCAATCGCAATGCGTTGTTTTTGCCCACCAGAAAGCTGAATTCCCCTGTCCCCTACTTCGGTATCCAATTTATTCGGAAAGGCATCGATGAATTCCCAGGCATTCGCTTGTTTGGCTGCCTCGATGATTTGCTCCTCCGTTGCCGCTGGATTGCCAAATAAGATGTTCTCACGAATGTTACCTGAGAAAAGGATTACTTCTTGGGGAACGATCGCCATCTGCTCTCTGAGGGCATTTAATTCGAAATCCTTCGCAGGAATCCCATCAAATGTGATTCCACCTTCGCTCAAGGCGTAGAATTGCAACAATAAATTCGAAATCGTCGACTTTCCAGAACCACTTTGTCCGACAAGGGCCAAGGTTTGATTTTGCTTGATGTCGAAGGAAATTCCTTTCAAGACCTCCACGTCGCTTCGTTGTGGATAAGAGAAATGAACGTTATCAAAAGAAATGCTTCCCGTTAAACGATCCTTTCTTGTCCCATGATTCAATTGAACTTCCGTATCCTGTTGAATGATGTCCATTAAATTTTCCGTCGCACCAATCGCTTTTTGGACACTCGCGTACAAATCCGGCAGGGATCCAACGGATGCACCCATCATGATCGTGAACAAGACAAATTGATAGAATCCTTCCGTATTCAATTCTGGATTCGGTCCTTGCGTCATTAATAATCCTCTCCAGACGATGAAAACAATCGCACCGAATAAACAGAAGATGATGAAGGAAACAAATAAACCGCGCCAAATTCCACTGCGGACATTCAAGTCTCTTGTTTGTTGCGTGGATTTTTTGTAGTTGGAAAAAATGAAAAATTCATTGGTAAATGACTTCACGTTGGCGATTCCAGTTAACGCTTCCTCCACGATGGAATTCGATTCTGCAATGTAGTCCTGCGCTTCCTTACTCAATTTACGAATGTAACGTCCAAAGATCACTGCAACAATCGCCATCACTGGAACGGTACCAAGCATGATCAAGGCCAATTTCCAAGAAATGAAGAAGAGGAATAAGATTCCACCTACAACAATAATGATTTGACGAAAGAACTCTGCGATGGTCGTTCTTAATGTTTCTTGAATTTGAGCGATGTCCGAAGACAAACGACTCGTTAATTCTCCCACCTTGTTTCGGTTGAAGAAGTCCATGGGCATGTACACTAATTTCGAGAAAGCGTCGTTTCTCATATCACGCAAAGCATTTTCCGTGACATTATTAAAAAGTACTACGCGTACAAAAGAGAACAATGATTGAAAGCCGAATAGAACAAATAAAGCAATCGCTACACTGTTGATATTGGACATGTCAATAAGTCCAATTGCGTCGGAAACATTTGTTGTAGAAGCACCTGCACCTAACAACTTACCCATTAAATAAGGAAAAACGAGTCCAGCGGAAGTACTAAGCACCAAAAATATCCACCCGATAAAATATATTCCAGCATACGGTTTAAGGTAGGCAAAAATTCCTTTCGCTTTCTTAATGCTTGATTTCGTGATTTTTACCTTTTCTTTTTGCTCTTTTTTTGGTCT
>CAIRMS010000384.1 GCA_903879765.1 uncultured Flavobacteriales bacterium | reverse complement strand
GCCAAATTCTTTAATGAGAAAGGTAGTAACACCAATTCCAAGTTCTAATTTATTTGGCAGGTTTTTGGCTTTGTTAAAATCAAACGATGCATTGTACGACAAAGGAAATGAAAACATGCGATGATTCCTAGATTCCCACGGGATGTAGTTTAGGGAAAAATACCCACCTGCGATGCTGTGTTGAACCCCATTCGAAGAAACATTTAAGCTACGTTCATACATGATAGCACCGTAGAGGCTTTGTCCGAGCAGGTCTACATAAATGGCATTTTTTGAAGGTCCAGCGAGCTTATTTGATTGGCGTTTATTGATTTCATAAGTAAGACTTAATCCAGAATTAATTCCCGAGAAACCTAAGGATACGGTTTTCTGAATCTTACCACTTGCATATTGTTCATACTCTAAGACCTCTTTGGATTGTGCATATTGATACCCAACACTTAGCCCAAGTCGCCATTGTGCGTTTGAACACTTAAAGATTGGATAACTCAACTTTACTTGTGCGCTCCCTCCTATTCTAGTTGAATAAAACCAAGGTTCAGGAAAATAGCACCAAAACAAGGTTGTGGAAAATCTTTTTATTTGCATGACGTTGTTGGATAATCCTGCTTGCAATTGAAGATTCCAATCATTCTTTATTGGTTTATGAATGAGTTTTCGCAAGAGTGCGATGCCATCCAACTGTCCAGTGATTGCGATAGAACGATTTAACACCGTGAAACGATCCTCTACACTTGCTTGATCAACCTTTAGTTGGGTTCCGATGCTTATCATGGGTGACAATCGGTAGTTAAAATTCAAAGCTTCATAAAAAGCGTGATGCAAAGGATTAAATGCTTTAAAGGAAACAAAAAACGAATCCCTATAAAACGCATTTAAGTCCTTCATATCCATGCGTTGGTATCCGCTGCTTAAGGTAATGTCGTACTTAGGGGATTGCACTTTCTGAAACTCTTGAGAGAACAGCAAATGAACGGAAAACGAAATTAGTAGTGTGAGTAAGTGTTTTTTCATATCAATATCGAAAAATTCATTGCTAGTATTCTTAACGTAAGAAAAGTTGGCTAAGGGGTGAGAAGAACGAAAACAAATAAACCGCAGATTACCCCATTAGCAAATTAGCACTCCGCCGCGTCTGAAAAACATTACCACATTACCCCATTACCCCATTAGCACATTAGCACATTAGTCCATTTGCACATTAAAACGTTTTCCCAATACTAATTCCAATCCAAGGCATCACTCTACGATCAAAAAATCCAGCTGAGCCAAAATTGGTGTAATGAATCCCTGCATATTCTTGTCTCACAAATCCAGGTAATAAAGGTGTAAACGATGCTTTGAATAATAAACCGTTACGATAACTGTGGTAGACATAACCAATGCGCAAACTTGGATATAGGTATTGTTCCTTTCGTGCTGGCTCATAGTCAAATTGCGTAATCCCCAAGGCTGTTATACCGAAACCAAGTTCTAATTTATTTGGTGAGTTTTTAGTTCGATTGAAATCAAAATAAGCGTTGTAAGCAAGTGGAATAGAAACAATACCTAAATAATCCCATGGAATGCGGTTTAAACGCATGAATCCAAGAGAAAGTGAATGATGAATCCTTGTTGATTCTACGTTTAAAATGCGTTCATAAACGAGAGATCCGTAGGTGCTTTGACCGAAAACATCTAAATAAAGAGCGTTTTTTGAAGGATAACTAGGTGCTTTTTTTCGCTCGTGATTGATTTGGTAACTCAATCCTAGTCCAGCGTTGAAACCGGAAAAATCTGCCGTTATCGGATACTTACCTAAAACAATCCATTCTGCCGCATCCGTTCTAAGTTGCTTGGTTTTCGCGTGTTGGTATCCTAGTGTAAGTCCCATACGCAACTGTGACGATCTTCCTCTGATAATTGGGTAACTGATTTTCACTTGTGTGTTCCATCCAATGCTGGGTTGAAAATAGCGATATTCATGGTTGTATACACTGGAATTTGAGGATAAATTCACGTACATGGTATTCAAGGTCGCGCCTGCCATCAGATGCAGATGCCAATCATTCATAACGGGTGTTTTACTGTAGTGATCGATTAATTTCCCGCAATCGATTCGGGCAAAAATCCCGAATGAATTATTTCGAACCTTCAATTGATTGTTAGATAAGATCGTATCCGTAATGTTTCCCAAATCATCCATAAAATAGATCGGGCTGTCATGCTGAATGGATTGCCCATTCGTTTTAAGTGAGAAACCAAATCCAATACCGTTATTAAATCGGTAACTAAGATCCAAGTTTCGATACAAGGAATGACGAATGTTCTGATTGAATAGATTATTGGGTATCGCAAATGTATCCAAGTAATAACGATTGATGTCCCCCATGCGTAGGTGCTGATATCCGAGGGAATAAGAAACTTCGAATTTCGAAATACGACTGACAGGCTGATCGACTTGTGCATGAAAGTTCTGGATGAAAAAGAAAAGGGAAAGGAAACGTAGTAGTGTTTGCATACAAGTTTTTAGTAGGACAATTTGATAACGCGAAAAGTTACAAGAGTTGGATGCTGTTGTTAGAATAATGAATGCAACATTTTACAAAAACTTACGTTCGATCAAATTAAGTTAAATAAAATTCTTTATTCAGTATCTAAATGTCAATCAAATGAAAAAAGTATTAGTTACCCTTAGTTTAATTTGCGCAAGTTTCACCTCTCAAGCGCAAGATTATTACCACTCAGCTGGTATTGGTTTTTTTGGAGCAATAAACCATGTCGTTTATTCTGCGCCATTTTACGGAAATGTTGATTCAAGGCTGGTTGGAACAATGCCCTTGATGACGTACAAAGCATGTTTAGGCTTTGATGTTAATCGCAAGTCAACATTTGGGCTTACCGCCTACCCTTCCGTTGGAGGAACTTTATCAACTGCTGGTTCAAATTTCGGTTTTGCACTACCTGTGGCTGCTGAAATGTATTTTGGTGATGTTGATGACAATCACTTTAAAATGGGACTAGGTGTTTCTTATGCTCGTATTACATTAAGCAGTGATTTTTATTCAGAAATTTCTAGTGTTTTTGGTCCGACCGCAGGTATGGGATTTCAAACCGAAATTAGAGATAAAATGATTGAAGTCAATTTAAACTATACCTACGGTTTAACACGCTCTGCAACCATCCCAATGGGTGCAACAGTAACGAAAGATGTGAATCATGGGTTTTCAGTACAAGTTTTATATAGCTTGGATTAATCCTGATTTTCAAAAACATTTAAGGAGTCTTCGGACTCCTTTTTTTTGATTCAATTTTCAGAACTTCATTAAAAAGTTGTTGTTGTATAATTCCTCCTTCAAGGAATCAATTATTTCGCTTGAAACAATATTCCGTAAATCATTTCGTTAGTGATCATGTACTGAAAATCGATTTGATTTTATAAATCAATCAGTTTAAACAATTTTTAAATGAAAAATATACTATTCAGCTATGTTATCATCCTTTTGAATGCAACTTTTGTTCAGTCCCAAAAAAGCAAGGCTGACACCTTGAATCCTTTTGGTTTGCACATAGGCGTTAATTATGGTGCTGGAATCGTTGGCGGAACCCATGGTGGCGGTTTATTAAAAGTTTGTCCGCGTATTGGTGTCAACTATAAAGAAAGGTTAGTGCTCGGTTTAGAATCAAACGCAGGCTATCAAATTGTTTATATGAAGGATTCATTAATGCCTAGCATCTATTTATCGAGATGGCTTGGTCCATTTGTTCGGTATTATTTTTATCCTGCTAAAAGTAAGTTGAATCTTCTAGCAAGTTTTCATTACATTTTCGGTAGCTATTATGAGTACAACGAACTTGAGAAATATAGAACTATATACAACACCGCTTTTTTAGGCTTGGGAATGAGCTACAAAGTAAAAAAGGTAGACATTGAATTCGGATATCGCTACACCTTTTTATTGAACAACACACCAATTGGTGCGAAATGGACGAATACTTTATTTTTGGGGGTGACAAGGAATTTTTAATCCTGATTCAATTAGCAAAGTTAAAATGCGCTTTCTAAAAGATTCTCCCAAACTAAGAAGCCAATTAACCCATTAGCACTCCGCCGCGGCGTAAAAACAGTAGCAAATTAACCCATTAGCACATTAGAAAATTAGCACATTAACAACAACCATTTCCAAAGTAAAACTTGATTAAAACAAGCCAAGATTAACCATTGAAGATTATGAAAAATCACTTATTCTAGCCTTCAATTTGAAATCCTTTTTTTTTATTTCATTGAATTGCCTTAATTTCGAGCACTTTTTAATTAGAACGTGAAGAAATTTTTTATTATCAGTTACAAGGTTGTCATCCATTTATTAGCGATGATTGCCCTATTTTTAATGTTTACAGCGCTGGCAGTTAAACTAAAGTGGACAAATGATAAAGGTGATGTCGACATCAACAATCGCTATTTCGATAAAGTAGCATCACAGTACAGTGATCAAGTCGATACAGTAAATCAACAATTTCTAAAAGCGCGCGTTTTTCAAAAAGTTGGGGTTTTATCTCACCGATACCCGAAAAATGCTGAAATCATTATTGCAGCTTACCACAAATCGAAAGATGCTCGTGTTGCTTCAAGAATGCTTGATGCCATCCAATTACTTTTGGTAAAAGACAAAAAAATTCAACGTGAATTCGCGAAAATCAACCAATTAACAAGTAAGCAATCGGAAAACTTATATCCTTGGGCGCATTCGCAAGCTTGGAAAGATTTCTGTAAAGCCGTTGCCAACGATAAAAAAGCCATTGACTCAGTTGCACGCATGACCGGAGTTGAGCCACGTCTTTTAGTGATGTGTCTTGTAGGTGAACAAGTACGTATGTTTAACTCAGGAAGAGAGAAATTCAAACAGTACGTTGTTCCTTTTAGCCGATTGATTCTTCCAACGAATAGAGGTTATGGAGTAACGGGGATTCTTCAAAATACCGCATTACGCATTGAACGCACCATTTTCGATACCGTTTCTCCGTTTTATGCTGGAGATTACTTCCAAAGCTGCATCAATGTGAATGACGCGTTCCCTGGACTTGTAAATGACTCCATCGAATCACACAAATACAAAACGATTCAACGCCTCATTAAAGGTGGTGATCACTATTATTCTTATTTGTATACCGCATTTTTGATTCGTCAGTATCAAGCACATTGGGAAAGAGCTGGATTCACACTCGCTTACCGTCCAGAAATCATCGGGACCTTGTTTAATCTTGGCTATCAAAAAAGTAAACCAAGTGCTCACCCGAAAGTTGGCGGATCGAATTTCCAAGTGGCAAATCGCATTTACACTTTTGGTGGCTTGTGTTACGAGTTCTATTACAGCGGAGAGTTACAAAATCTATTCCCACTAACTTCCAAACCAATCACGCCTGTGGCTGAATTAGAGTTAAAAAACAAATCCTTGATTCTTAAAAACAAAAAGAGATTAGAGGAAGAGAAAAAGGCGCGCGAAGAAGAAGAGAAACAGAAAAAAGAACTTGAGGAACAAAGATTGAAAGAGGAAGCGACAAAGCCTGAAGAATCTGCTCAATAATAATGAAGAAAACATTATTAAACATAGGCTTATCTTTATACGTCCTCTTTGGATTGTTTTTTGTGAAGGCTTATTTTTTTCCTGAGTGGATGATTGAATTGAAATCACCCTACATTGAAAAAGACACAGATCTTAAATTAACTTCCCAACCTGAAGGGATTCAGTCGAAGATTGATAGCACTAATTCAGAACAGGACACAGTCATCAAAGGTGCTCAACAGGTCAAAGGAACAAAAGGAAGCACTCCCACCCTTTTTACCACGAGTGGCGATAGTTCAAAACGCATCTTATTTATTGGGGATTCCCAATTGGAAAACCTACGATTTTGGGTCAGAAAATCCTTGATGGATAACAATTACCAACTTGCGGGATCCGTGATTTGGTATGGATCATCGACAAAACAATGGGCAAGCACAGATACACTTGAATACTTTTACAAAAAATTCAAACCAGATTTCATCCTAATTGCACTTGGATTAAATGAATTGTTTGTAAATGACCTCGAGAAACGAGCATCCTACTCAAAAATCATCAAGTATAAACTATCCCAACTTGGAGTTCCATATTATTTTATTGGTCCTGCTGCATGGGTGAAGGACAAAGGTTCAATTAATGTCATTCAAGGAGTTTTTGGTGAATTATTTTATCCTTCTCATTTACTTAAATTAGACAGAGCGGCAGACGGCAGACATCCATCTAAATCCGGAGCAAAAAGTTGGTTCAAAGAAGTTGCTCAACGAATGACTGAAAAAAATGTATTGAATCTCCGCATCAGCAAGGACACCACTTACGCTGGGAATTCACCAACCATATTATTAAAAGTACCAACCGAATAACGTGCAAAACCTACTCGAGCAATTTATTTACCAAAAGGATCAACCCATGTTATTTCATCATGGGATCTTTCTCTTTTTGTTTGCCAACTTATTGATTTTTTACGGACTTTTCTCCAAACGTCGGGCTTACCAAAATTGGATACTCATCGTATTTAGCGCCTATTTTTACTACAAAGCAAGTGGGATTTATTTCATTCTACTTTTAACCACTATTTCATCGGATTACCTCTTTTCCATCGCCATCATTCGGAGTGAAAAGTTTAAAAAGCTGTTCACCGTTCTTGGGGTATT
>CAIRMS010000383.1 GCA_903879765.1 uncultured Flavobacteriales bacterium | reverse complement strand
TTTGTTAAAGCACCTTTTAAAAATTCTCTATTCATACGTGCAATGTTTTCAATCGAGATTCCTTTTGGACACTCAATTTCACACGCACCAGTATTTGTACAATTTCCGAATCCTTCTTCGTCCATTTGACGAACCATGTTTAACACACGGTCAGTTGCTTCCACTTTTCCTTGAGGCAATAAAGCGTACTGTGACACTTTCGCTCCAACAAACAACATGGCAGAACCATTTTTACACGAAGCAACACAAGCTCCACATCCAATGCATGCAGCAGCCTGAAAGGCTTTGTCTGCGTCAGCTTTAGCGATCGGAATAGCATTGGCGTCCATCGTGCGTCCAGATGTATTTACAGAGACGAATCCACCAGCTTGCTGGATGCGATCAAATGCACTGCGATCAACCATCAAATCTTTAATGATTGGGAATGCACGAGATCTCCATGGTTCAACATAGATTGTATCCCCATCTTTAAACTTGCGCATGTGTAATTGACACGTAGTGTTACCTGAGTCTGGACCATGTGCACGGCCATTTATATAAAGAGAACACATTCCACAGATTCCCTCACGACAATCATGATCAAATGTAATAGGTGATTGTTTCTCGTTGATCAATTGTTCGTTCAATTGATCTAACATCTCCAAGAAAGAGCTATCAGTAGAAACATCATTCAATGAATATGTTTCTAATGCCCCTTTGGCATTTGAATTTTTCTGTCTCCAGATTTTCAATGTGATATTAATGAACTTAGAAGCCATAATGTCTTTCTTAATTATTTGTAATTTCTATCTGCTATTTTGATAAACTCGTAATTCAACTCTTCTTTGTGAAGAGTAGATTGTTTAGAATCGGCACCTTGGTATTCCCAAGCAGCAACATATTTAAAGTTTTTGTCGTCGCGTAAGGTTTCTCCCTCTGCGTCTTGGTGTTCTTCACGGAAGTGACCCCCACACGATTCTTCACGGTGCAGTGCATCAACGGCCATTAGTTGACCTAATTCAATTAAATCTGCAACACGCATTACTTTTTCCAATTCAGGATTCATTTCGTCCGCGCTTCCAGGCACATAAACGTCCTTGTAAAATTCTTCGCGCAATAACCCGATTTCTTCAATCGCTTGTTTCAATCCCTGTTCATTACGAGCCATTCCAACTTTGTTCCACATGATTAATCCCAAACGCTTATGGAAGTGATCTACAGATTTGGAACCATTGTTATTTAAGAAACGATCAATGCTTTCTTTTACTTCGTGTTCTGCTGCCTCAAATTCAGGTCCATCGGTTGAAATTTTTCCTGTACGGATTTCATTTGATAGGTAATCAGAAACGGTGTACGGCGCTACGAAATAACCATCGGCTAATCCTTGCATTAAAGCGGATGCACCAAGTCTATTTGCACCGTGTTCAGAGAAATTAGCTTCTCCTGTAACGAAACATCCTTCGATGGTACTTTGTAAGTTATAATCAACCCATACGCCACCCATTGTATAGTGAACGGCTGGATAAATTTTCATCGGTGTTTCATATGGATTTTCATCGGTGATTTTTTGATACATCTGGAACAAGTTCCCGTATTTCTCCTCAATCCATTTTTTTCCTAATTCAATCATGCGTTCTTCAGATGGATCGTGCTCCCCTAAAGCATATGCTGCTTGCTTTCCTTTGCTTTTAATTTCCGAGGAAAAATCTAAGTAAACTCCTTCATTTGTGTCGTTCGCTTCAATTCCACAACCGGCGTCACAACGCTCTTTCGCTGCACGTGAAGCTACATCGCGCGGCACTAAGTTCCCGAATGCAGGGTAACGTCTCTCTAAGAAGTAATCTCTTTCTTCTTCCGAGATTTGTGTTGGTTTTAATTGTCCTGCTCTGATTGCCTCTGCATCTTCTTTTTTCTTTGGAACCCAAATTCTACCCGAGTTTCTTAAGGACTCAGACATTAAGGTTAATTTGGATTGATTTGTTCCGTGAACAGGAACACACGTTGGGTGAATCTGTACAAAACATGGATTAGCGAATAAGGCTCCTCTTTTGTGTACTTTCCAAGCAGCTGAAACGTTGCTTCCCATCGCATTTGTTGAAAGGAAGTATACATTACCGTAACCACCAGATGCGATCACCACTGCATGTGCAGAATGACGCTCTAATTCACCTGTAACCAAGTTGCGCGCAATAATTCCACGCGCTTTTCCATCGATTTTAACCAAGTCCATCATTTCATGACGGTGATACATTTTCACGCGCCCTAATCCAATTTGACGAGATAATGCTGAATAGGCACCTAACAATAATTGTTGTCCTGTTTGTCCAGCTGCGTAAAATGTACGTTGAACTTGTGTTCCACCAAATGAACGGTTATCAAGTAAACCACCGTATTCACGCGCAAAAGGAACGCCTTGAGCCACACATTGATCGATGATGTTACCAGAAACTTCCGCTAAACGATGCACGTTTGCTTCTCTTGCACGGTAATCTCCTCCTTTGATGGTATCATAAAACAAGCGGTAAACAGAGTCCCCGTCGTTTTGGTAATTTTTAGCTGCATTGATTCCTCCTTGTGCTGCAATTGAATGGGCACGACGCGGAGAATCTTGAAAACAGAATGCTTTTACATTATATCCCATTTCACCTAGGGATGCAGCAGCCGATGCTCCGGCTAATCCTGTTCCAACAACAATCACGTCAATCTTTGGACGATTGTTGGGAGCAACCAATTTCATGTGATTTTTGTGGTTTGTCCACTTCTCAGCAATTGGTCCTTCTGGAATTCTTGAATTTAATTTTGACATAATCCTGGTTTTCCTAATGGTTCATGTAAATAATAATGGGAATAATTGCGAATAAGAAAGGCACAACAATACTGAAAGCCATTCCTATTTTCTTAATGATCGGCATGTACAAGGGATGATTTAATCCCAATGACTGAAACGCTGATGCAAATCCATGCCATAAGTGATATCCTAAAACGATCATGGAAATCACATAGAAAATAACACCAAATAAGGCATTTGAATTTTCTTTACTAAAGAAAGTCATGACAACCGTATGTAAATCTTTGTACCCATCACCAATTTTTACATGAGAGGTAAGGTCGTAGAATTCATGTTTGTTTTTTATTTCAAACAATTTCTGTTCTTGACCAGTACTTGGATCTTTTACTTTAAATTGTTGGTATGTTCCATTTGTATTTAAGTAATGCGTTACTTCAATTGGCTTTGTGATCATTTCTCCCGTAGCCGGATTTTGTCCAACAGGGTAATCAACTGTCTTTACCAATGAATGCAATGGAATCTCCTTCGTGATTTTTGCTTTCCACCAGAAATTCGCCATGTGCGTAGCTAGGAAAACCAAAATCAAGGTTCCTAGAATCGCCATGTTTCTTGACGCTGTTCCTGAATTTGCTTTTGGATTGTTGTACGCATATTTCACCGGACGCGCTTTTCTGTTTTGAATCGTTAACATAATTCCATCCACTGCATGAACAATTAATGCAATGTAAGTCGTATATGACAATACTTGGATGAATAAATTATGCCCCATGAAGTAAGCATATTCATTAAAGGCACGTCGTCCTTCTTCACCTGTGTTGAAAATAAGTTGCAGGTTACCGAGTAGGTGACCAACAAGGAATGTACATAAGAACAATCCCGTCAAAGCCATAAAGTATTTCTTGGCGATGGATGATTTAAATAATACTGAGTTACTCATAATTGTTAACCTTTAATGTGGTGCAAATTTACTTCTAACTAACAATAAAACAGAAGTTTTTCTTCTATTTAGAATGAATTTAGATAAGACAGTTCAGCCATTGTTTCATCTACCTTTAATTTAACCGTTTCCCCAACAATTACAGAGCGATTATCAGAAAAGTGTCCAATAGGAAAATCATAACAAATGGGAATTCTTGAATACTTAAAGTGATGTGAAACAATTTGATCTATTGTTAGTTCGGTTGGATTATCAGTGTCCTCTAAATCAGTCATTCCGCCAATGATTAAGCCTTTGATTTTCCCTAATGCCCCGGTTTTTTTCAGTGCAAAAAACATACGGTCTAAATGGTATAATTGTTCGGCTAAATCCTCTACAAAGAGAATGGAATCTTCGAAAGAATAGGCATCGTCTGTACCCAATAAGCTAAATACAATGCTTAAATTTCCTCCGATTAAAATGCCTTCAGCTTCACCCTGTTGATTATATTCGCTCGCCGCACAAGAAATCAGTGGATTTCCACCGCGTAAAATTTCCAACATTGTTTCCAATGCTTCCGTCGAATTTGACTCAAAATTGAGCGGCATGGAACCGTGAATGCTCTTTACTCCTAATTTCATCAGTCGGTGATGAAAAACGGTAACATCGCTAAATCCAATGATCCATCGTGGCTCCCTTAACATATTCGCCCAATTAATTTCATCGACGATCCGCACGCATCCATAACCTCCACGTGCGCACAAAATGGCTTTCACTTCCGGATGATCGATGCCAAATTGCATGTCCGCAGTTCTTTCCTCATCCGTTCCTGAAAAATAACGATGTACACCAAGACAGTGTTGACTTAATAGAACGCGATATCCTTTTTGTTCCAAGAAATTCTTGGTATATAAAACGGATGCTTTATCTGTAGCTTTTGCGGGTGCGGTGATGTAAATTAAATCACCTTCTTTTAATGTTGGTGGTGTGATCATTTCGCTTTTGAAAATGGAAGAAGTGAAGATGCAATGACAAGGTCTTCTTTGGTAGTGATTTTAATATTTTCTTCGTTGCTATTGACTAATAAGGGTTCAATTCCCATCAGTCCAACAACGCTCGCGTCGTCGGTCATACCTTCATGATAGTTTGTTTCGTAGGCTTTCTTGAGGATATCGGACTTAAAACACTGCGGTGTATGAACCAGTTTATAATCGTTACGATCGACCATTGCAGAACCATCTTTTGTAAGTACACGCAAGGAATCTTTCACCGCGAGAACGGGAATAACGCTTTTGGAATGATTTAATCCTTCAATGCAGCGATGGATGGTTTCGTGACTTACGAGGGGTCGAACACCGTCATGAACCATAATGTATTCACCAGTGCAGAAATTTAATGCTAATTGAATGGAGTGAAAGCGCTCTTGTCCACCGGTACTCACGTGATGAGGAATCTCACAATGAAAGGATTTTAGTAATTCGGTCCAATACGCAATCCAATCAGTGGGCAAGGTTATGATGATTTCCAATGTTGGATCATACGAATGGAATTTTTCCAAACAATGAAGTAGAATGGGCTTGCCTTCGATTTCGAGAAATTGCTTGGGTAAATCAGTCCCCATTCGCGTTCCTATTCCCCCAGCAGTAATGATTACAGATCCTTTCATAGCCCTTCAAAAATACACATTGCCATGGAATTAATAGGAAAGAATTTTTAATCTTTGTGGAATGATCGAGATTTCGAAGGATTTCCCCTGAATGTATTCTCCATCAGTTTCTGCATGTAATTCTTCTGAAGCGGTTAAGGTCAATGTATTGCTTTCAAAGTAATGTGCTTCCGGATGCTTGATGCGTTTGCCTCGTTTTACTTTTAATACATTTAAAAGATAATCAAGCAGCGATACTTTCGCTAAAATGGTCATATTAAGTTTCCCGTCCGAAATCGATGCTCCGGGATGTATGTGAAGTCCGTTACCAAAAATGGATCCATTGCAAGCCGCGGCTAAAAGTAATTCTCCTGTGTAGGAAAAATGACCCGCTGTCAGTGAAACGTGCGGACGCTTGAATCCAATAAAGGTTTTTAAAATCGCTAGTCCATAAGAAAATCGAGGCCCATATTTTTGACGAAATTCACTTAATGAAAGAACCACCGATCCACCAAAACCGATATCGGCAACATTCATAAAATACCGTGTTTCATGTTCTGTGACCATTTTGCCAACATCCGAAAGGATATATTGGGGATTTGATAGGGCATCAAGGAACAGATTGTATTGAAATGTTTGGAAAAAGGAACTTTGGTACAAATCATTTCCTGTGCCACAGGGAATAATGGCTAAAACAGGAAGCACTGGTGTTTCTGATTGAAGAATCCCATTAATAATTTCATTGATTGTGCCGTCACCTCCAATACCAACAATCATATCTACGCTAGAGGCACTTTCTTTTGCAATAGTTACCAATTCTTTTCCTTCTGAGGAAGCGATGAAGTGATAATGATCACCTAGAATACGTGAACATGAGTCAAGAAAATGTTGCAGTGCTTTGGTCACTACTTTGCTCCCGTTCATTAAAAAAAGTGTTTTTGGCATAATTCAAAGATAATTGAATATCGCTTTACACAGAATATGTTAATATCATAACTCACGAACAAATGAATGTAAAAAACTAAAATGTCAAATGCTTACCTTTGCCGCATGATTATTGGTGCAGATTATGAAAAGTTGATTTGGAAATTCGGTGAATTCACATTGATGGAACCAAACACCCTCATCACTGACACCCTCATGTCAGCTATTTGTTTCTACCTAACCATAAGACTTTGGAAAGAACATGATCGAAATCCATTTATCAATTGGTTTATGGCTTTTTTCTTCATGTTAGGGATAAGCACATTTGTTGGCGGACTAGGCCATGGCTTTTATTTTTATTGGGGAACAATCGGAAAGATTCCTGGTTGGATAACAGCAATTTTAGCTGTTTTTTGCATTGAACAGGCCATGATTTCATTTGTATACAGTAAAACGCTTCAAAAAATATACAAGGGGATGTCCATCCTTAAAATGTTAATCGTCCTTGGTGTATTTCTGCGCATTTGTCTAAATGGTCAAGTGATTGAAAAACCAGAATTGGGATTTTTGCCAATTGCAATAAACACGATTCTAGGAACGATTTTAAGTGCTGGTATATTAGGGGTGGTATTTTATCGCAAGCATCAAGCGCCTTTTCATTATTTTTCGTTCGGCGTATTGGCGATGTTACCTGCAGCCTTTGTTTTTCTAATGAAAATAAATTTACATCCATGGATGGATAAAAATGATGTATCCCACATCTTATTATCGATTGGAAACGTATTCTTTTATGTAGGGATTATAAAAGTTACGCCTGAACTAACATCAAAATTTAATACTGAATTCGAAGGGTAGAATATTTGGAAATGCTTTTTCCTGAAACTGTTTTCCCGGTTAGGTAGTAGATATAATTCCCTGATGGGCATACATCACCATCAACTATCTTTCCATTCCAATTTTCTTGCGGATTAGTGCTTTTAAATACAAGTTGATTGTTCATGTCTAGAATCACCAAACTATAATCAAGGAATTCATAGGAACTTAAATCAATACTGAACTCATCATTTTTACCATCACCGTTCGGAGTGAAGATATTCGGTAAAACAATCGCTTCTTCTTGAACAGTGGGCGCTGGTTCTATATTTTGTGTCACAGGTACATTTGCGATTGGCTGTTGTGAAATTGCTGTACTGTTTTGATTGGCCACAATCGTTTGCATTGGAAGCGTAGGGATCACTTCAGGATCTTTATTGGTTAAAGAAATTCCAGGTCCGCAAGACGCGCTACCGCTACCGCTGTGAAGGATTCCAGGGCCAAAGCTAGGTCCATTGTCTTCTTGGGGTATTTCTGGAATCAA
The DNA here is from genome assembly GCA_903879765.1 of uncultured Flavobacteriales bacterium. GTDB lineage: Bacteria > Bacteroidota > Bacteroidia > Flavobacteriales_D > Crocinitomicaceae > UBA952. Next base: position 5,104 of record CAIRMS010000383.1, on the reverse strand, counting down.
GAATACGCACCCATAACTTTCACCAGGTTTTGATGTTGATTTTATCGCTGTTTTTTCATCAGTGGACTTGGTTTGGATCGCTGGTTTTTTGATTTCTTTTGATTTCACCGTTTTTATGGATGATGTTGTTTGATGTGTCAACATCCAGACACCACCAATCACCGCAGCGGCACTTAATCCGCCAATGATTGATTTTGTTAAAATAGACAAACCGCTACTAACGACAGATGTACCGGAAGTTATGGAAGATGAAACGGAAGCCCATACTTCTGGACTTACTGGCGACTGGTGCTGTGCCAATTTCTCTTGAAACAATTCTTTTATGAAATCTTTTTCTTCCATTTTATCTTTTTTCAATACGGTCTTTCAAGTATGCCCTTGCTCTCAAATACTGTGATTTTGAGGTGCTTTCTGTAATTCCTAATGCTGTTGCAATTTCTTGATGAGAATATCCTTCGATGGCAAACATGTTAAATACAACACGGTAGCCATCAGGCATGGATTGGACTAATTTCATCAAATCATCTGCCATTAATTTCTCAGCAATGAATTCATGTTGTTCAATGCGATAGGAGACTTCTTCTACTTGAATTTCTTTGAGAAGCTTTTTATCCTTTCGCAATTGATCTAAGCAGGTGTTGACAACAATGCGACGAATCCACCCTTCAAAAACTCCTTCGAATTTATATTCGGGAAGTTTTGAATAGACTTTAACCAAGGCATCTTGTAGCACATCTTCTGCGCGCATTTTATCTTTGACGTATCGCAGACAAACAGAAAACATTTTAGGGGCAAACATGTCAAACAACGCTTTTTGAGCTTTTGGATTCCCTTCAATACACTGTTTAATTAATGCAATTTCCTCCATGCTCGGTTTGTTTGACTGCGTTTCGTTTAAAAAAGTTGCATGCCGCAGCAAAATTCATACGAATTAACGTATTTTCGTTTGCTTAAACAAATGAATATGAAAACCTTTTTATCCATAATTTTCATGATGATGTCTCTTGTTTCTTTTGCAAAGGTGAATATGAAAAGTGGTTTGTGGCAGGGAGAATTGGCCATGAATGACCGTCTTTTCATTCCTTTTCAGCTAAAGGTAGAAAATGGAGGAAAGAAGATCTATGTCATCAATGATACAGAAGAACTCTTGATGAATGCACACGCCAAAAAGGACAGCATTTATTTACATTTCCCCATTCAGGATGCCGAAGTCATTTTCAAATTAGAGAAAAATGGTGAGTCAGCACGTGGGTATTGGATTAATTACAATAAAAAAGTACAACAAAGAATCCCCTTTACCTTGACTTGGAACATTTCACAAAGATTTCCTCAAATGCATCCAACAAAACCCATTGAGTCTCTTTTTGATGGGACCTGGGAAGTAACTTTTCAACCAGGAACGAAAGAAGAAGAGAATGCTATCGGAATTTTTAAAGCAGGTAAGGACACAGAAATTGCAGGTACTTTTTTAACCGAAACCGGGGATTATCGTTTTTTAGCTGGAAATCGTTCAGGACAACGTTTTTCTATGTCCACTTTTAACGGCTCTTGGGCGATGATGTTCGAGGCAGAAATGCATTCAGACACCCTAAAAGGTAAATTCTACAGTGGAGTTTCATATGCTTCAGATTGGATTGCGGTGCGTAATCCGGACGCAAAGCTTCGAAATGAAGCATCATTGACTTACGTCGTAAATGACCAAAAGGTCAATACTGCGGATATGGTTCAATTAAATGGAGCAGGGTTCTCCCTTAAACCAAACGAAGGGAAGGTCATTGTTTTACAAATCATGGGTACGTGGTGTCCGAATTGTTTGGATGAGGTTCAATTCATGAATAAATTGCACAAGGGTTATGAGCAATTTGGACTTGAAATTATCGCCTTGGCCTATGAAGTGGGCACAGATGAAAAACAAACGCGTAAAAAATTAAAAGCGTTCAAGAAAAAAATTGGAATGGAATATGATTTAGTGTTAGCTGGAAAATCTTCGAAAGATGTTGCATCAGCTCAATTCCCTATGCTAAATGGTATTATGAGTTTTCCAACGACCATCATTATAGGAAAAGACGGCAAGGTGCTTCATGTACACACCGGATACAGTGGTCCTGCAACTGGTCCTGCACACAAAGAACTCACGGATAAAATTCAATTGGAAATCGAAATGGCATTGGACTTATTAAAATAAATCCGAATGGAAATAAAAAAGGGCTGTGAAAACAGCCCTTTTTTTATGTCAATGAATTCTTATTAATCTCTAATCAAGAACTGGTATTTGTCAATGTTTTTCAATGCAATACTTGTTCCCCTTGCAACTGCGCGAAGTGGATCTTCAGCAATGTGCACAGGTAATTTTGTTTTCGCAGAAATACGTTTGTCTAGTCCTCTTAACATGGAACCACCACCTGCTAAATAGATACCTGTTTTGTAGATATCTGCAGAAAGTTCTGGTGGAGTTAACTCAAGTGCACTTAAAATCGCTTCTTCAATTTTAGAAATGGTTTTATCTAATGCATGCGCTACTTCCACGTAAGAAACCATAATTTCCTTTGGAATTCCTGTCATCAAATCTCGTCCTCTTACGGCAAAGTCTGGTGGCGGATTGTCAAGTTCAGGTAAAGCTGCTCCTACTTCAATTTTAATTTGCTCTGCTGTACGCTCACCAACAAGAATGTTGTGTTGACGACGCATGTACTCTTCGATATCACTTGTAAAGTCATCACCAGCGATTCGTATAGATTTATCACAAACAATTCCACCCAATGCAATGACAGCAATTTCGGATGTACCACCACCTATATCGATGATCATATTTCCCATTGGCTCCTCTACATCAATTCCGATTCCAATAGCTGCTGCCATTGGCTCATGAATTAAATAAACTTCTTTCGCGCCAGCATGTTCTGCGGAGTCACGAACGGCGCGTTTTTCAACTTCTGTGATTCCAGATGGAATGCAAATTACCATGCGTAAAGTTGGATTGAAAAGACTTTTCCCTGGATTGATCATTTTAATCATTCCACGAATCATTTGTTCCGCACTTTGGAAATCAGCAATTACACCGTCTTTCAAAGGACGTACAGTTTCAATTAACTTGTGAGTCTTTCCGTGCATCTGTTGCGCCTTTCGTCCAATAGCAACAACCTTGCCTGTTTGAATGTCTTTAGCTACAATAGACGGCTCGTCAACCACCACTTTATCATTCCAGATGATGAGTGTGTTTGCTGTCCCTAAGTCAATCGCAATTTCTTGCGTTAAAAAACTGAAAAATTTCATGTTGAGTCCAACTAGTGATTACGTTGTACCTTTTTCGAGAGATTCGGAGAAAAGGTTACAATTTAATGTAAATATATGCAAAGTTAGTGTTTAAAGTGGCGCACTCCAGTAAATACCATGCGCATTCCGTGTTTATTACAATATTCAACGGAAAGATCATCCTTAACTGAACCACCAGGCTGGATTACCGCATCAATACCTTCCAAATGTGCAATTTCCACGCAATCTGGGAAGGGAAAAAAGGCATCACTCGCCATTGCTGCACCTTTCAAATCGAAACCAAACGTTTTTGCTTTTTGGATGGCTTGATTTAATGCATCAACACGGGAAGTTTGTCCGGTTCCACTCGCTAATAATTGTCCGTTTTTCGCTAAAATGATTGTATTGGACTTCGTATGTTTAACGAGTTTATTAGCAAACAATAAATCAGCAATTTCTTGTTCGCTTGGTGCATTCGTAGTTTTGACAACCAAATCTGCTTTTGTTTCTGATTTCGCATCTCTGTCTTGTACAAGTACACCATTTAAGATGGATCGAACCTGTTGTTGTGGAAGTGCAATTTCTTTTTGAACGAGAATGATTCTGTTTTTTTTACTTTTCAATAACTCCAATGCGTCTTCGTCATAATTCGGCGCAATGAGTACTTCGCAAAACAATTCATTTATCAGAGTAGCCGTAGCTATATCTATGGGTTGATTAGAAATTAAAATTCCACCAAAGGCACTAACAGGGTCAGCTGCTAAAGCAACTTCGTAGGCTTCTTTTAACGTTGGACGTGTTGCCAAACCACAGGCATTATTGTGCTTCAATATTCCGAAAGTTGGACCATCATTTTTAAATTCCTGCAATAAATTAACTGCAGCATCTACATCCAATAAATTGTTGTAAGAAAGCTCTTTCCCGTGTAATTTATCGAACAAAGCATCTAAATCACCAAAGAATTGACCCTTTTGATGTGGGTTTTCTCCGTATCGTAGCGCTTCGCTTTTTTCTATACTAACTTTTAAGTAAGGGCCATCGTTTTGAACGAAGTACTGATGAATCATGGTGTCATAATGGGATGAGACATGAAAGGCCTCTCCAGCAAAGTGTTGTCTTTGAGCAAGACTTGTCGCGCCATTTTGAGCACGAAGGATTTCTAAAAAGGCTCCATAGTTGTTAACAGATGGAATAATCACCACATCTTGGAAATTTTTTGCTCCTGCGCGAATCAAGGAAATTCCACCAATATCAATTTTTTCAATGATATCCTCCGCACTGGCTCCTGAAGCAACGGTTTCCTCGAAAGGGTATAAGTCAACAATCACTAAATCAATAGAAGGAATGCCATGTTTCGCAATGGCATCTTGATCCTCTTGCAATGCACGACGATTTAAAATCCCACCAAAAACGGTTGGGTGCAATGTTTTTACTCTACCCCCAAGGATTTCCGGAAAACCCGTTAAGTCTTCAACTGCAATTACAGGAATCCCTAAATTTTGAATAAAGGCCAAAGTTCCTCCTGTGGAGTAAATAGTTACTTGGTGTTTGTGTAATTCACGAACAATTTCGTCTAATCCGTCTTTGTAATAGACTGAAATTAAGGCGCTTTGGATGTTTTTTAAATCTGTCATGATGCTCTAAAAGAAAGCGCAAAATTAGTGTATTTTTTTCGATAAATGATTTTTATCTCTTGTTCATTTCAGCGATCCGGCCAAGTTTTTTGTGTATCATCCTAAAAAAGGTTGACTGGTTAGACCAAAGATAATGAACCCTTTTCATTAACATGAAGAGGGTTCTTTTTTTTCCATGTTTTAAGTATAATTTTATTCTGTAAATGTGCTTTATTAGG
>CAIRMS010000382.1 GCA_903879765.1 uncultured Flavobacteriales bacterium | reverse complement strand
CGCTGGTGGTGGTATTTCAGCAGTTGAGAAGCAACTACCTAATATGCATAAACTTTATCCCGACATGAAAGCCATCAAATTGATGGAGTTTAATGAAAATGTAAAAGTATGTTATGATTGGAATGGGAATCAATTGTGCGATTTCAAAGGAACGGTGAACATCAGACAACACTTCTATAAATATGCTGCTAATGGTGCTGCAATTGTTCCGCCAATTCAAGACAAACCAATAATCGTTTCTGATTCGACACAAACAGTGAAGATGGATTCGGTTGTTGTCATAACTCCTCCGGTTAAACCTATTGTTAAAGCAAGCCCAAAACCGAAATACAAAAATTACAAAGTAAAGGATGGGGATACCTTATCTGAAATCGCTGAAAAACATCACATAGGTTTGTCCAAATTAAAAAAATTCAATAACCTACGTTCGGATAAAATTCAAATTGGTCAAACATTGAAGATTCCCAAATAGAAAAGGAATGTCTACCAAAGCCCGTTTAAGCTGAAACCTTAGCGGTAAACGCGAGAATTGACGGAACATTATTCATACTTCCATATTAGCTTATTCTATTCCTTCGATTGTATGGTTAGACAAAAGCTTAACGTGTTTACACACACCACAAAAATTTCTGTTTAGGTTCTAAAAACCGATGCTGGCTCTAGCTTCGTAATGCGTCGAATAGCAAATAAGGTTCCCGAAATGGAAATCACTGCGGTAATCACAAAGAATCCAACTTTGATCATTGGTGAGAAGGTAAATAAAGTTCCAGCGTTTGCGATTCCATTTCTGAATCCTTCAATCAACGCATACCCAATGATAAATCCAATGATGGAATAGATAATCGCTTGCATGAGAATTAACTTGCGAATGTATCCATTCGTTGCGCCAATCGCTTTTAATGTTCCATAGTCTTTGATTCGGTCTATCGCTGCGGAATATAAAGTCAAACCGATGATCACGAAACCAGACAATAAAGCGAATATGATCAATGTTCCGAATGAAAAGGCGATTCCACTCGACTTCAAGACCGTCAAAATCGTTTGATTTTTAAATTCCGTCGGCATCCATGCCTTCACTCCAGGAATGTTCGCGTTGATATAATTTACCACATCTTCCATGTGCTTATCCTCATCGACTTTCACCAGAAATGCAGAAGTTCTACTGATTGGAACATTACCAAGGAATCTAGCTCTTGCAATCGTTGTATACGAAATGAGTCCACCACCGAAGGACCTCGCACCTTTCGTCATGGCGGCAATGTAGACTTGTTTGCCATTTATTTCAAAGTAATTTCCTTTGGCTGGATTTCCTAACGCTTTAGAATCAAAAAAATCGACAGAAACCGCACCATCTGGAATCAGGTCCGCATGCTTTCCATCATAAATAATTCCATCTTGAATACCGTTGAACTCTGGTAACTCTACTCCTACTACACTCATTCCTGCTGAAGTACCATCCGTAAAGCGAGCTGCTCCATTTGAAATCACCAACTGATGTGCTTTTTCCACATGTGGTAAACTTTCGATTTCATAACCAAGTCGAACATCAATTGGAGCCAAAGCATTGACATTCTCCGTTTTATTATCAGTCACCCATACATAGCCATCGTTCACTCGAACGTAATAACACATGGCATTTGTCAAAAAAGTAAAGATTCCTGTTTGCTGTCCGACTAAAAAAATAGAAATAATGACACCAAAAAGCGCTCCAACACTTTTCGGTTTGTCGAACTTCATAAATTTTAAAGCGGTGAAAAAAAGTTGCATCCTACAAAGAAATTATGCATTCAACACGGCTGCCAATCAATACTGCCTTCGGATTATCCACGCGAACATGAACTTCTCTTACTCGTCGGTCTTCTAAATTGTCTGCTCGGTCGCTAAAAATGGATTTCTTAGACAAATAAGGAGCACAATAAATAACCGTTCCACTTGATAATTTATCCGTTGTACCTTGCAGGTTAATTGAAACCTTTTGTCCCGTTTTTACTTTCAACGCATACAATTCATCGATTTCAGTAATCGCCATTAAATTTCCCGCCGGAGCGAAGTCACCTAACTTTGTTCCTGCAGCAATTGCTTGACCAAGTTTTACATCCCAGTTGAGCATCATTCCATCTTCCGGAGCATACACACGTTTTTTATCCTTAAGTTGATTTAAGTAATTCGCTTCAGCACTTACTTCTTTCACACCAGCAATGGCTTCATCAAGATCTGCTTTCGCTATGATTAAATCTGCTTCCAAGTTTTTATAAATCGTTTCTGAATCCATTGCTGCTTTCTCTGTTCCAGCTTTAGCATCAGCTAACGCTCTGTCACGTTTGCGATCAACATCCGCTGCTTTTAACTTAATTCCAATCGCCGCAATTTTAGCCTCTAAACTTTTCACACGCTGTTGACGTGTAGCTGTTTTCGATGTACTTTGTTGCACTTGCGCCGCTTCGGAAGCTTCGTCCAATAACATGATTAGTTGTCCTTTTTTTACTGGTTCGCCTTCAGACACTAAGATCGAAACAACACGACCAGGAATTTCCGAACCGATTGGACAAATTTTGCTTTCTGGTTCAATTCGTGCGATTCCGACTAATTGATCAATGTTACTCAATTGATAATCTTTCTTCGTCTTTTTTGTCTCTTCTGTTTTACCACCACAGGCAGAAACAAGGACAATAAGCAATAAAAACAATGCTGATTTTTTCATAATTAATGTACTGAAAACGTATTCGTTAAACCTTCCTTAGAAATCTCTGTGGCTTGACCACCATCAACTTTAATCACTCTATCTGCGTAGGCAATTAACCTTGGATCATGCGTCACCACACACACACCTTTTCCACTTCGTGCCAAGGAAACGAGTTCGTTCATGACCGTTGAAATGGACGAAGCATCCAATGATGCTGTTGGTTCATCACACAAAATCAACTTTGGATCAGTGACCAACGCTCGTGCAATCGCTACACGCTGTTGTTGTCCACCGGACAATTGTTTCGGTAGACTTTTTTTGCGATCAAGCATCCCGACTAAATCAAGCGCAGCTTCGGCTTTTTTCTTCGCTAACGCACTCGGGATCCCTTTCAGTTGCAATGGCATTAGCACATTGTCAAAAGCATTCAGGGGAGCAATTAAATTAAAACTTTGAAAGACAAACCCAATGGAATTCAAACGAAGTGAGGCTAATTGTTTTTGAGACATATCATTTACCAATAAGTCATTGACAAACAATTCACCATAGCTTGGATAAATCACACAACCAATTAAAGAAAGCAAGGTTGTTTTACCCGATCCAGAAGGACCAATAATGAGCACTAATTCACCTTCATTTATTTCTAAATCAACTGGTTTTAAGGCCACGATGGTTTGATCACCAACTTGATACTCTTTACCAACACCTGTTAATTTTGCTATCATCGTCATTTCAACAAAGTTAGGTAGATTTTGTTTGACCGACTCGCACTAATTGATTCATACTTACATGAAATCATTTATTTTATGAACGAATCTTCTTTTTGAGTCCAAAAAATCAAATTTGAATGACATTGAAAGTCATCTGATATATCCATAAACAGAGGGTAATCATCTATTTATTTAATCAGTGAAACATGGCCATTGAAATGAATAGCCTCCTCATTTTCTTTCATTTTCAATTCAATTGTCCATGTATACACACCGTCTTGAGCCGGGAAAATCAAATTTGTACCATACGTTCCATCCCAACCTACTTTATCGTTATAGGAAACAAATACAGTTTCCCCCCATCGATTATAAATTACGAAGCGATAGCTTGATTCAACGTAACGACTGTTTAAATATGGTCTAAACGTATCATTCGTGCCATCCTGATTTGGTGTAAATGTATTTGGTACATAAATCAGGAATTCATCCCTTACAACAACCGTTAGATTTGCCGTATCGATACATCCTAATTCATTTGATGCAGTCAAGGTTACCAAATACTCTCCAACCGCATTAAACAAGTGTACTGGATTATTTGCGACACTTGTTTCTCCATCTCCGAATGACCAATCGTAATATAATGCATTTTGTGATTGATTATCAAAGTAGAAAGTTGCATCATCCAATAAATGAACGGTATTATCAACTGTAAAGCTGGCAATTGGGGATGGAATAACACAAACTTCATTAAATGCCGTATCCGCAACTGTACAACCATTCAATCCTGTCACATAAAGTGTCACGTCGTAACAACCAGTTTGTGTAAATTGATGATCAACTTGTCCGAATTGATTTGAAATCTCACCGTCTCCAAAAGTCCAATAAACGGTAGTAGATGGATCTTGGATGGTATCTGTAAAGATAACGTTAACAAACTCACAGGCTTCAGTGATTGATGCCGTAAATCCAACTTCTGGAGATTCTAGCACTTCAAAATCGATTGACATACTATCTTGACAAAGGGTTAATGCATCTGTTGCTGTAAGCGTAACTTGATAAGTCCCAAAATTGCCGTAAACATTATTTCCATTATATGTAGTGGCCGTATTCCCATCACCAAAATCCCATTCATACGAACTATTTCCTACAGAATTATTATCGAATAACATCGGAACATCAGAACAATTTATAGTATTAACGATGTCGAAATCGGCACTCACAGGTGGTTGTACGCTGACCAAGATAGAATATGGACCAGAGTTACATCCATACGGCTGAGAAATTAAGTTGACATCATAAACGACAACTTGCTGCACATTCGAAGTATTAATCAACTCATCATTTATGACCGATGAATTCTGAATTGTTTGAGTTTCACCAATAATATTCGGATTACTTTGTGCAGACCATGTACTTACTGCACTAATCGTAGTTTGAATGGTGTCTTGAGTAAATTGTCCAGAACAAATTGTAAATGGTAAATTTTCCAAATAAGCCCATGGATTTACGGTGATTGTAAATAATTCTGGGCTTCCAATACATGTGAGTCCTGCATTTGTAAATGACGGAATTACATCCACACTGGCAACAACAGGACTTGAGCCTGGGTTTACCCCAATAAATCCTGCAATATTTCCAACGCCATTTGCTGACAATCCAATACTTGTTTCAGTATTTGACCATGAATAAACTGTTCCTGGAACATTTCCGTTAAACTGAATTGGATTGACATTGCTGTTATGACATACAACTTGATCAACAACTGGTTCGATATTTGGCCTTGGGTTCACGGTGATAAACATTTGTTCTGTATTCCCCAAACACGTAGTATTCATATTTGTATAGGACGCTTGAACCACCACCGTAGAAACAAGCGGTGCATTTGTAGAGTTTATTGCAACAAACGGCGCAATGTCACCAGTTCCCGCGGATGAAAGTCCAATTGATGAATTGTTATTTATCCAATTAAAATCAGTTCCTGGAACAGAGCCCGTAAAATCAATTAATTGAGAGAAATCACTGGCACAAATGACTTGATCAAGCGGATCAAGTACATTCGGAATTGGATTAACTACAATTATAAATGTATCCATATTCCCTTGACATGTAACACCTGCATTTGTATAGGTAGGATTCACAAAGATTTGAGCAATATTCGGCGTATTTGTATTTGTGTTTCCAATAAATGAATTGATGACGTCAATTCCATTGGATTGATTCAATCCAATTGTTAAATTGTTATTCGACCAGGCATAATTTGTTCCTGGCACAGGACCATTAAAGATTATACTAGGTATGGCTTCGTTATCACAAACTACTATATCAGGTTGTGGTAACACAGCAGGAATTGGATTGATGGTAACTGTGTAATTTTGAGTTAAACCTTGACAAGTCACACCATTATTGGTATAATTTGGTGTGTAATTTATTTGTGCAACTACCGGTGAATTAGCTAGATTTAACCCAACAAAACTAGGGATGTTCCCCGTTCCGTTTGCCGCTAAACCAATAGATGGTATGCTGTTCGTCCAAGTATAATAAGCATTTGGTAATGTCCCCTGCATTTGAACACCGTTAACCGTAGATCCACTACAAATTACCTGATTCGGAGATCCTGCTACTTGAGGGGTTGGATTCACTGTTATCGTATATGTTTGAATCGTACCATAACATACAACTTGATTATTCGTAAAGCTTGGTGCCATTTCAATCGTTGCTGTGATTGGATTTAAACTATTGTTAATCGCAACATATGAAGGTGGATTTCCAGTTCCGAAATTTGGTAAACCAATCGTGGCATTATTATTTGTCCAACTATATGTAGCATTTATTACGTTTCCTGTTACAAACGTTGATGGTACGGTTGATCCAGCACATACAGTTGAATTTGGAATCGCATTAAAGTTTGGAATTGGGTTTACAGTGATGTTGAAAGTATCTGTTGGACTTAAACATGTATGATTATTGTATGTATCAAACGCATTTACTTGAATCATAGCAGTAACCGGGATTGTTGTTGAAATCACCGGAGAAAAAGGAAGAATATTCCCATTTCCATTAGCTTGCAGCCCTATTAACGTTTGATCATTTGACCAAACAAATCCTGCAGGCGGTGCAATACTTGAGAAAGTAATGCCATTTATCAAAGAACCACTACAAACGGTGATATCTTGAGTTGGAATTATAACAGGTGTTGGATTTACAATAATCGTAAATGTCTCTGAGTTTCCTGTACATAACTGACTGCCATTTACATACTGTGCAGTGACAGTCACTGTTGCCGTTATTGGTGCATTTCCGTTATTCACAGCTGTAAACATATTGATATTTCCAGAGCCATTTGTAGCCAATCCAATCGTGGAGTTATTATTACTCCAGACATAGGTCGTTCCTGTTAATGGACCTGTGAAGTTGATTGCTGCAACCTGTGCGCCATTACACACTACTTGGTTTTGTGGATCAATCACTTGCGGTTGAGGATTCACCGTTATCGTAAACGTCTCTGTATTTCCTAAACACAATTGTCCGGCATTCGTGTATTGTGCTTGAACACTAAACGTTCCAACCATGGATGTTTGCGTATTGTTTTGTGCCGTAATACTTGCGATATTGCCAGTACCACTTGCTGGAATTCCTAAGGATGGTGTATTGTTTGTCCAAGCGAATACCGTTCCACTCACATTCCCAGAGAATAAGACTGGTAAGGACTGGTTTCCTACACACAAGTTCTGGTTTGCTGGATCCACCACATTTGGCGTTGGATTCACGGTAATACTTGTTGAACTCATTGTTTGACAACTAAGTCCCGCATTGGTATAGGTTGATGTTATTACTAGATTTCCTACTTGTGCTGAATTACTTGAATTCTGTGCAAAGAACGCTGGGATACTACCTATTCCATTCGATGATAATCCAATTGTACTATTGGAGTTCGTCCATGTGTAGTTTGTATTTATCGTATTCGAATTGAAATTTAATGCATTCACCAAACTTCCGACACATAGCACCTGTGATGGAACAGCTACAAGTTGTGGTAATGGATTAACCGTTACACTAAATGTAACAGGACTAATTGTACAAGTATTAACTCCGTTGACAAATCCTGGTGTAACAGTGATTATGGCTACTTGTGCAGTGGATCCTGGATTGGTTGCGACAAAGGATGGAATGGCTCCCGTTCCATTTGCTGCGATTCCGATACTTGGATTTGAGTTCGTCCAGTTAAATACTCCTGGTTGAGCATTTCCTGAGAAGCTAATCGCTGAAACTTGATCTCCAGAACAAGCAACGACAGGTGAAACTGCCTGCATCGTGATCAGTGGATTCACGGTAATCGTAAATGTCTCTGAGTTTCCTGTACACAACTGACTGCCATTCACATACTGTGCAGTAACGGTCACTGTTGCCGTTATTGGAGCATTTCCGGTATTCACAGCTGTAAATACTCCGATATTTCCAGAACCACTTGCTGCGAGTCCAATGGACGTATTATTGTTACTCCATATGTACGATGTACCTGTTAATGAACCTGTGAAGTTGATTGCTGCAACCTGTGCACCATTACACACTACTTGGTTTTGTGG
>CAIRMS010000381.1 GCA_903879765.1 uncultured Flavobacteriales bacterium | reverse complement strand
TTTCGTGCCAGACAACTCCATGCAAAATGACTGCAGATGAATTTGAAACAAAAGGATCTTATTTAGGTCAAGTACATTTGTCAAAAAAGGAATCTTGTCCGGTTTACATTACCATTGAGGGAGTGTTTAGTAAATCGAGTATTGTAGAATATCATACCTTGTATCCTATAAATCTTGATCGTTCATTCAAAAAGGATGGGCTTTATTTGCAATTCAATTATAAAACGAGTCGCGCCATGAGTCCAGAGGGTTGCGCGGTTGATGCCGTTGTAATTTTGGAAAATGTCGAGCGATCAAAAGCTTCTAAAGGCTATCAACACCAGTGAAGTCACGAACAAGATAGCTTAATGCTTTACCGACAAGCAGGGAATCTGTTTCAGTAATAGGTGCCGCTTCGGTTAAATTCAAATAAGCCACTTGCTTTTGTGTTTTCACAAATTGATGTGTAAAATTCCGAACTTGATCAAGTGTCCACCCGCTTGGCGATAAAGCGCTACTCGGCATGTATGCGATTGAATCCATATCAATTTCGAGTCCAACATGGGTGTCTGTATGAAAGTGTCTAAGAATATTTACGAGGTCTTCCGACAAATCCCTTTTTTGGAACAAATATGATTCATAAAAAGAGTGGAAGATTTGATCACTTTTTAGGGCATCCAAAATAAAGGCATTGTTATACGCTTCATGCAAACCTAAAACGGAATAATGAAGTAAAGTACCTTCCGATAATGCAGTTGAAAAAGAGTTTCCACTATGACGTGATTCAGTGGAGCGTAAATCCGCATGTGCATCTAGATTGATGACAGCTAATCTTTTATGTTTTGCTGCCCAACGCATCATTGCGAGCGCATTGTTATGCCCACCGCCAATAATAATTGGAATTTGATTTCGAGAAACATGTAGGTTTAACAGATCTTCTAAAAAGTGATCTAGTTCACAAACCTTATCGTGTAAATTTACTTCCTCTACCTTTTCAATTTCTACAACTTCTCCTAAAATACACATGGAATTTTTCGGGTAATTCACATGCACTTGTGTGTTTAAGAATGCCTTTACAAAAGATGGGAAAGCAAATTGAGCGCCGGTCCTACCGTTGTTCGCTAAAGGGCCACAGCATTCACGCACACCAATGATAACATATCTAGCATTAGACAAGAATTGCTGCAGTAGGTAATCACCTATCCGAACTTCCCCAATTCGAGGGGTGTAACTAGCTCGGATTTTCGCCGAATCCCACGGATTAAAAGAAAACAAAGAATTAGGACTGTTCATGCTGGATTCGGTTTAACACAAATGTAGGAATTGGAATTGGTTTCATGGATTTTGCGTCAACAAAAACAAGTGTCGTTTCGGCGTCATTCAACAAAACGCCTTCTTCATTCCATACTTCGTATTGAAAAGTAATTCTCGTTCCTTGAAGTTTAGAAATGATTGTTCTAATTTCTAGTAAATCGTCGTATCTCGCTGCATGTTTATATCGAACATGAAATTCTGTAACTGGTAATAAAATTCCATTTTCCTCAAGATTTTTATAAACAATTCCTAATTCTCGCAGTGTTTCAACGCGAGCAACTTCAAAATATTGTGCGTAATTTCCATAATAACAAAAGCCCATTTTGTCAGTTTCGCTATATCTCACCCTCAGTTTTGTTGAAAACCTCTTTGTTGCATTTTTTTGAATCATGGAACGAAGTTAAAAAATCAGAAGAATCTTTTGTGAAATAGATTAATAAATCTTAAATTAGCTATGACTTCAGGATTAATTTTAGATTACTAAAAATAATTCTATACATGTAAAATAAATCAAATAATCAAGGGGTATTTGATTTTTTTTTTAACTTTATTATGTAAATATTTGTCCTCTCTTTATTTCAAGATACAGTTCGGGAGTTCTCGCTCCAAATGAATGCAAGTGTAAATAAGATTATGTTAAAAACTATGAGTATAAGTCACGAAGCGGCATGGGGTGCCTGTTTGAAAGTTATTAAAGATAATATTTCATTACAAGCATTTAAAACATGGTTCGAACCAATCATTCCTACAAAACTAGAGAATAGTGTTTTGACAATTCAGGTGCCCTCACATTTCTTTTACGAATGGTTAGAGCAACACTATATTGTTCTATTGAGAAAAGTCGTAAAAAAGGAGCTCGGTAATGAAGGGAGTTTAGAATACAGTATTGTGATGGAAAACAATTCACGTACATCCAACCCGTATACTGTGAAAATTCCAGCGAATCAATCAAGCAACTTGAAAAATACGCCAGTGAATCTTCCGATTAACATGAATGAAAAGCAGATTCGAAATCCTTTTATCATTCCAGGGTTAAAGAAGGTGAACATTGAATCTAATTTAATTCCCAATTTCACTTTTGAAAATTTTGTTGAGGGAGAATGCAATAGACTAGCAAGAGCATCAGGATATGCTGTTTCAAATAAACCAGGCGGAACAGCGTTCAATCCATTATTATTATACGGAGGAGTTGGATTAGGTAAAACACACTTGGCTCATGCCATTGGAATTACCATTAAAGAAAATTTCCCCAACAAGACAGTACTTTATGTACAATCTGAAAAATTTGCACATCAGTTTATAGATGCGATTAAAAATCAAACGACGAATGATTTCGTTCATTTCTACCAAATGATTGATGTCTTAATCATTGACGATGTTCAATTTTTTGCTGGAAAAGAGCGTACACAAGATGTTTTCTTTTCTATCTTCAATCACTTACACCAAAATGGCAAGCAGATTGTCTTAACATCAGACAAAGCTCCTGTTGAAATGCAAGGGATGGAGCAAAGACTATTATCTCGTTTCAAATGGGGACTTTCTGCAGATTTAGGAACACCAGATTTAGAAACTCGTATTGCTATTCTTGAAAAGAAAATGTACGGAAGTGGTATTGAACTACCACGTGAAGTAGTAGAATATTTAGCGTATTCGATTAATACGAATGTAAGAGAGATTGAAGGTGCATTGAACACATTACTTGCTCAGGCATCTTTAAATAAGAAAGCCATTACTTTAGAATTAGCTAAGCAAATGGTGGATAAATTCGTTCGCAGTACAGCACGCGAAGTTTCCATTGAATACATTCAAAAAGTGGTTTGTGATTACTTCGATTTACCAATTGAAATGCTTAAGTCCAAAACACGTAAGCGTGAAGTAGTTCAAGCGAGACAAATTTCCATGTATTTCTCTAAAAAAATGACAAAGTCATCTTTAGCTAATATTGGAGCACATTGCGGAGGGAAAGACCACGCCACTGTGTTACATGCATGTAGAACGGTCGTAAACCTATCTGAAACGGACAAGCAATTCCGTCACTATTTAGAAGAATTGGAGAAAAAGCTGACCATTCAATAATATACTTTTACTTATCAAATTCACTTCATGACACGCATACTCATGGTATGTTTAGGCAATATATGCCGGTCTCCCATGGCCGATGGATTATTACGTCGAAAAGTTAAAGAAGAGCATTTAGATGTTTTTGTCGATTCGGCAGGAACAGCTAATTATCATGTTGGTAAAAGACCTGATCAAAGAATGTGTCAAACAGCCATCGCAAATAGAACAAACATTGATGATTTACGTGCTCGACAATTCGTTGTTGAAGACTTTGATTTGTTTGATAAAATTTATGCCATGGATAAAGAAAATCAAATCAATATTCTTAAGCATGCTCGGAATTCAACTGACAAAGAAAAAGTTGAATTGATATTGAACGAACTTAATCCAGGAAAAGATCAAACTGTACCTGACCCGTATTACGGTACAAGTACAGACTTTCAAGAAGTATATACATTATTAGATCATGCCACGGATGTGGTTATAAGAAAAATTAAAAATGGCACAATTAGGTAACATTTATTTAATTCCCAATACATTAGGTGGGGAAACAGTATCAGACATTTTGCCAGCAGAGGTCCAAAAAATTGCAACTAGTTTGCGTTATTTTGCTGTAGAAGAAATCAAATCAGCAAGACGTTTATTACGCAAAATGGATCGTACGTTCCCAATTGATGATTCGCAATTTTTCATAATCAACAAGCACACGAAAGAGTCTGATTTAATGAAAATACTTTTAATACTCATTAAAGGTGAAAACATTGGAATTATTTCAGAAGCTGGTTGTCCCGGGGTTGCAGATCCAGGTGCAGAATTAGTAGCACTTGCTCATACACAAAATATTAAAATTGTACCTATGGTGGGTCCTTCTTCTATACTGCTTTCGCTTATGGCTAGTGGTTTTTCTGGACAAGAATTCTCCTTCCACGGTTATTTGCCGAGAGAGCGCAAGGAACGTATTAAAAAATTGAAAGACTTTGAAATGGACACCAGGAGAAGTGGAAAAACACATATTTTCATGGATACACCATTTCGAAACATGCATGTTTTAGAAGACATGTTAAATGATTTGGGAGATAGTTGTCAACTTTGCATTGCATCAAATGTGACCCTTCTTACAGAACAAATTAGAACTATGAGTGTCAAGGATTGGCGAGAGAAAGCCTATGACATTGGGAAAATTCCAGCTATTTTCTTAATTGGAACCGCACAATAACTTCACTAACCACCCTCGGGTGGTTTTTTTCTGTGTAAAACCTTCAAATGAGCACGTTTTATTTCATTTTAATCTTGATAACACACTAACAAGATCTAAAATAAGGTTCTAGAATCACGTATTTCGATACATTGTACAGTATGAAAACGTATAGGCGAATTATGAGCGGAACTTATGGGTGTATTTTCTTGTAAATAATGTATTGAGTGACAAAAAGATGTCAAAAACAGCGGTACAAATTCAGAAAAGTACAAGTGTATCATCCTAAAAAAGGTTGACTGGTTAGAC
>CAIRMS010000380.1 GCA_903879765.1 uncultured Flavobacteriales bacterium | reverse complement strand
CAATACCAGTTCCAAATTTCCAGTCCATACGGTAGTTCTTGTACTTAACTAAAGGCATTTCTGCGAATCCATACAAGCCAACAAAACGCCCAAGAATTTCATTATTCCCAACAGATCCAAGAAATAATGTTCCACCTACAACAGGTTCATGATAGTATGAATGCCAAATTTTATCACCGCTAAGCTTTTTGACGTATGAAAATTCTGTTGCCAAAGCCAGATTCTGAGCTAGATGTGCCATTCCGGCATGATGTGCGGCTAAAAACCCTATTTTCTGACGAATTTCAAATCCTGATTGAGCAAAGGTGAATTTGCTTAAAAGTATACAAATGTAAAAAAGTAGGCCGCTTTTTTTCATAATCCAAAATTAATGAATTCTTGGGTGACAGAATAACTTTAACTTTGCTTTATGGATTCTAGACTTGTTGCGTTTGAACGCTTATTAAATATCATGGATGACTTAAGGGAAAAATGCCCTTGGGATCAGAAGCAAACCTTCGAAACGTTACGAAATTTAACGATTGAAGAAACCTACGAATTGACCGATGCCATCACCAAAAATGACATGCAGGAAATCAAAGGTGAGATTGGAGATTTATTCTTACACCTCGTTTTCTATTGTAAATTGGGCGATGAACAAGGTCAATTTGACGTATCAAGTGTTTTGAATGCCATTTGTGAAAAATTGATTCACCGGCATCCACATATTTATGGAGATGTCACAGTTTCTGGCGAAGAGGAAGTCAAAGCCAATTGGGAGAAACTGAAACTGAAAGAAGGAAAAAAATCCGTACTGGAAGGAGTACCATCTTCCCTACCGGCGCTAGTTAAAGCAACCCGTATTCAAGAGAAAGCAAAAGGAATTGGGTTCGAATGGGAACACCGTCAAGATGTTTGGAAAAAAGTCGAGGAAGAAATGCAGGAACTTCAAGTCGAGGTCGAAGCAAACTCCGAACACGTGGAAGAAGAATTTGGAGACGTATTATTTTCCCTGGTGAATTATGCGCGCTTTATTGGTATTTCACCTGAAAATGCACTTGCACAAACAAATCAAAAATTCATTCAGCGCTTTCAATTGATGGAAGATCTGATTAAAGATGCCGAATTGGACATCCGAAATATGACATTAAATGAATTAGATACATTTTGGGATCAAGCAAAACTTAAATTAAAAAACCCATGAATCAATTAGAATTTCAACTTTTAGAAACAGTCATCTTAATTGCATTATCGCTGTTAATTAAGCTCTTAGCGACAAAGTCAGTCAATCGCTTCTTAGCGCATTTCGATTTCGATTTGAAACGAAAACGCATAACGGTGCGCATCATCAATTTGTTTTTGTGGATTTTCATTGCGATTGTTCTGGCAGGAATTTGGAACATCAATAAGGAGGGATTGGTTGTTTTCATCACTTCAATCATCACTGTGATGGGTGTGGCATTTTTTGCGCAATGGTCGATTTTATCGAACATTACAGCTAGCTTGATCCTGTTTTTTAATCACCCAATGAAAATTGGTGAAACCATTCACATTTTGGATAAGGAATATGATATTGAAGGAGAACTAATGGACATCAGTTTCTTCTTTATGTACATCAAAACAAAGGAAAATCATTTGGTCACCATTCCAACATCCGTAGTTTTGGCTAAAACGATTGTCCGCAAATAATTAAAGGCGAATGGATAACTCAAGCTGTCCACCTAAACCAAGTTCCACAATTTTTTTCAAGGTCGAAAAACGCACTTCTTTCATATCGTTTTCTAATTTTGAAATGTAAGATTTCGTAGTACCCGCTTTTGTGGCTAATTGTTCTTGAGTCATCCCTTTCTCTAATCTTGCACTTTG
>CAIRMS010000379.1 GCA_903879765.1 uncultured Flavobacteriales bacterium | reverse complement strand
TAAAAAAGAAAAAGTGGCACAAATTCCTTCATGCCACTTTTTAAAAAGTTTAACCGATTTGATTAATGTTCGTGACAATGAACAGTGTACGTACCTGTTGAATCTGTATAGGTTCCTAGTGCTTCCAATTGTTTCAAATCATCGCCACAATATTCACCCATTTCAATTTCAGCTCCTGCTTTGTCGTAATGACATTCATGGCATTTATTTTTACCACAAGAACTTGATGTTACAAGAAAACCGAGTGCAATTGCACTGAATAAAACTACTTTTTTCATGCTTTTTGTTTTTTTAGATTATTATTTATATTAAAAGTGATACTGATATAGATATTTCTGCCTGGACTTGCCATGGAAATGTTTTTCAATCGGGAAAGGTGGTCAATGTAGCTAGTATTAAGGATATTCCTACAGCCAAATTGGACATCAACTGGTGTTTTTCCATTCCATTTTAATTGCACTGACGCATCGAGTAATTGATAGGCAGGACTCGCTGTCTCATTAAAAGCAATCCTATTTTGTTTGTTCATATACGTATATTGAACCAGCACATCTTTCATTTGTAATTTTTTACCAAAGTCCAATTGGTAGCGAAGACTCATCATGAAGCGTCCTGGCGGAATCATCGAAACACTACTATCCGTTGCCGTCAACACATTAAAGTAGGAATACGTTGTTTCGATGTGTAAATGATGAGCAAAATGAGGATGGTAATGCAGTCCTAAATCGCTTCCGTAAAAAAGTACTCGATCGAGCTGTTTGTAGGCAAACACAGGCAAATTAGATACCATTGAATCGATTGGTTGCAAGTAAACAAACTGTTGAATATTATTCAAAAATGGATTTACAATCAACACAAGGTGATCTCTTTTCACTTCAAAACTTATGTCCAACTGACTTGCACGTTCAGGACGCAATTGTTCATCTCCAATTTCAAAGCGTAAAGCTCCGTGGTGAAAGCCATTTGCTAACAATTCAGAAGGATGTGGCGCACGATATCCCGTTGAAACATTCGTTCTAAAGGTAAACTTGTCCGTCGAATAAATGGCACCAATGGATGCATTGGGACTACCGTACGATTTTGAAATCGCTGGTTTTCCTTTAAATTCCTCCAAAGTCTTAATGAATCTCAGATCATACCTCAAGCCTGCTTGAAAATTCCATCGATCCATGGAATACATCCACATGGAGAAAATTCCATTGTCGAACGAAAGGGAATTTGGCAATAAACGCTCGGTGGCATCCAGTCCATTCACGTTGTTTTGAAACATTCCTTGCATTCCATTGACTACTTTTTGCTTTGAATTAAATGTATGCGTCCATTTTGCCGTATACAACGAATTCCACAAACGCATTTGAATTCCTGGAATCGTGACTTTTTCATCGTATTCTGTCAATTGATTCAAGGTTTGTCCAAGCAATAGCGACACTTCATTTGTTTTCAAAAACCATTTGTTTTCGAAGGACAGGTAATGATTGTCAAAAAATTGAGATGGAATCGTTTGTTTTCGCCGTTGGATGTCGGACTGGAATGCAAGTGGATTGAGAATGGAGTCATGGGTGTGTCCAGGCAAACCACTCATGACATGATTAAACGAATAACGCAGGTGATGAACCTTGTTTTTACCATTCCACGAAAGAGCAGCTTTCAAAACCGATTCATTGAAACGGGAATTCTGAGCGAATTTCTGGTTGGGCAACTGAAAATCTGCATGATTGGCATAACTACCTCCCATTAAAAATCGAAATTTCTGATTGGATTGCTTGTACAGCATTCGAATCGTTCCTCCATTCGTATTGCTGTGATACATCGACTGAACCTTGACAGATTGAGAATTCACCGCTGCATACGATTCGTCTGAATAATACAAAACTCCACCCAAGGCATCCGCACCATACAGTAAAGACGCAGGGCCTTTAATTACTTCCACAGAGCCAATTCCGACTTCAGAAATTCCCATTCCATGATCTCCACCCCATTGTTGTCCTTCCATGCGCATGCCATTCAATAAACTGACTACACGAATTCCCTGTAAACCTCGAATGACCGGTTTTGAAATGCCATTTCCCAAACTGGATTGGTAGACTCCAGGAATCTTTGCTAGCGCTTCTCCCATATTGAGGGTGGCAATTCCATTTAAATCGGACAACTTTCGGGTTTCAATCAGAAAAGGACTCTTATTTTTTTGAACATTGATTCCAGTTGACACGGTTATTTCTTCGAGGTCCAAATGCCTTTCCGCTAAAAATATTTCGATTTTACCTCCTATAAGATAATCTCGGCCAAGGGCTTGTGCAGATTCCGTTAGAAACAGAACTTTTGACTCAAATTCTATCGCCGAAACATGCAAATGAATGATTTTCGGATAATTCCCAAGAAACATAAAGGCTCCTGTTTCATCTGAAATGGAGGTCTCCCCTGTTTCTTCTATTTGAATGCGCGCATTGGCAATCGGAAGGTTCGTTACGCTATTTTTAACGAAACCTGATATTTCTTTTTGTGCGAAAGTTGACAAGGCAACAAACGCAGCGAGTAATGCAATAAATTTCATGTGTACGTTTCTTCTAAGACACTGAATAAATACTCCTACAAATGGTTTCTTGAGTCTATACGAAACAAGAAAATACATTAGAGGTGAAAACAGACGGATGTGATTCGTTTATCGAAACTAATACGAACCACAAAAAGGGAACGCAAAGTACAGGGAAATGAATCTCCACCTATTGACTTTTGCCAACGGTGCATCCATCAAATATTAAGCATTTTGAGGTGGTCCTCGGAGGGTAAAAGATGTGAAAGGAGCACACGCTTTATCTAAAAGCTCTGCTGAAACTTCTGAAGGAAGTGCAGGTTTATCTGAACGGTAAAAGAGAATCGATTGAACAGTGAAAAATCCAAGGTCGATGTCACAGATGTCACAAGAACCGTCATCGAAATGATTTTCATTTAACGTGGTCGTGGAAAATTGTTTGTGATGGCAATCATGCCACCAATCTCGTGGCGTAAGCAGCACGAAAAAAGTGAACAGTAATAAACCAGAAATAATCTTATTCTTCACAGAGCAAAATTAGTTTAATTCTTTGAAGATTGTGACATTACTTTAAATTAAAAAAAATGCCCTAACAAAATCGTCAAGGCATTTAAATCAATTGGTATAAAACTTATTTAATCACTTTCTGTGTGTAAACCGTCGAACCAACTTCTAATTGGAAGAAGTATGTTCCAGCCGGTAAATTCGTTGTAGCGATTGTTGCTTGTTGAACAGAGGATAAAGATTGTGTTTTCACTAGCTGTGCATTCATGTTGTACAAACGTATCGTTCCCGAAGTCACCTCATCAAATTGAACGTTTAACTCATTCCCCATCGGATTAATCACATTAAATGGATTTTTAACGATTTCGTTTACTCCACTTAATTGAGCCGCATCGTTAACCACAATGGTTTTCACATCTAAGGATTTCACCGAACAGAATAAAGTGAATTGAAGGTTCAAACAAGTATACATTAAGGCATTCGGAACGTTAAAATTAACTGTGTAATATGTTGCTACTCCATTGGTGTCAATAAAATTCCATTGGGTTTGTAAGGTATCAATGTTAATCATCATTGCTGTTGACATAAATGCATTGTTACACGCATTGAAATCAAAATTACAATCCTCTAATTCTTGCGTAAATAAACCTGACGATGCAGGACCACAATTGGCATTATTTAGCACCAAGGTATCACCCATTGTTGAATTAACAGCGTCTACAAATTCACACACCTGAAATGAACATCCTGCCATATCATAAACGATAAGACAATACGTATTCCCCGGCATTAAATTCGCAACGTTTTGAGTAGTTTCACCAGTACTCCACATATACATATATGGTGGATTCCCACCCGTTACTGAAGAATAAAGCTCACCATTATTTGAAGTTTGAGTGGCAGAAGGTACTGCCGTTAAAGTGGCATTGAGCGTTGAACAAGGATTTGCACCATTTCCAATGATGAAGAATGCACTCAAAGAATCAAGACCTCCCGCAGGATTACCTTGAACGTATGAAACAGTGTAATTCCCTTGACATAGGTTTCCGATTTGATACGTATTTGTTGCGATAATCGCGCCATTTCCATACCAAGTAATGGATGTCTGTATGATTGCAGAAGGATTGTTAAAAGCTGCTGTTCCATCACACACATTTGGTGCACTCGCTGGTACAATGTTTAATTGTCCAAATGAAAATTGAGCTAAAAACAAAAAGTATAAAAACAATGATTTCATTATGTGTTTTTTCATGTGTTGAGTTATTAATTAATATCTAGCGGAGTTAATCTTATTTAATCACTTTCTGTGTGTAAACAGTCGAACCAACTTCTAATTGGAAGAAGTATGTTCCAGCCGGTAAATTCGTTGTAGCGATTGTTGCTTGTTGAACAGAGGATAAAGATTGTGTTTTCACTAGTTGTCCATTCATGTTGTACAAACGTATTGTTCCCGAAGTCACCTCATCAAATTGAACGCTTAACTCATTCCCCATCGGATTGATGACACTAAATGGATTTTTAACGATTTCGTTTACTCCACTTAATTGAGCCGCATCGTTCACAACGATTGTTTTAATATTACTCGATTTGATCGGACAAAAGAGGACAAACTGAAGATTCACACATCCGTTCGCCATTCCATTCGGGATATAGTAGTAAATCGTATACGTTCCGATTGCTACATTATTAGAATCAACGAATGTCCAAACTGTTTGTAAGGTATCATTACCAATCATTGTTGATGCGGTCATTGAAGCACCAGTACACGCATTGAAATCAAAATTACAATCCTCGTATTGCTGAATGAAGTTTCCTACAGCTGCTGGACCACAATTCGTGTTATTCACGACAAGCGTATCACCTGTATTTGATCCAGAAACGGTCATGGAATCACATACCATCATTTGGCAATTATTCGCATCCGTTACCATTACACAATAACTGTATCCTGGCCACAAATTATACAGATCTTGATCCAAATTCCCGGTGCTCCATTGGTAAAAATAGGGTGCTGTTCCTCCAGTAACGTTGGTCAAGATAGATCCATCATTTGAACTAACAGTAGAACAAGGTGTCGTTGTTAGGGTCACATTAAAATTCGCACAAGGATTCACTCCGCCAGAAATGAAAAACGAAGCATTCAAAGAATCAAGACCTCCAACCGGATTGCTTTGAACGAATGAAACACCGTAATTCCCTGGACACAAATTCCCAACTTGATAGGTATTAGTAGCTATGATGGCGCCATTTCCATACCAAGTGATGGATGATTGTATAATGGATGATGGGTTGCTCAACGCTGCTGTTCCATCACACATGTTAGGTCCACTTGCTGGAGTGATGTTTAATTGTGCAAAGGAGAATTGAGATAAGAACAGTAAGCTTAATCCCAAAAAAAGTGATTTAAGTAGATTTTTTTTCATGTGTTGATTCATTAACTATGTACAAACTTAATAATTTCTAAAAAGGAAACGAACAGATCTAAATCTAGTTGCCTAGTTCACAGAGATTAAATGAAAGTATTTTGTGGATGATGTCTTTATTGGTGCATTCCAACGGAAAATCCAATAACACCATTTATGCATGGTACTCCTCAGTGAAAAGATTCTTCCGATTTGCCACGTTAATTCTTTGTAGACCAATCCGTTTTTTGTTTCTAAAACAATTTGCCGCGAATAATAAGAAGGCAAACTGGATAAAACAGCATCTG
>CAIRMS010000378.1 GCA_903879765.1 uncultured Flavobacteriales bacterium | reverse complement strand
TCTTACGTTATACCCCAAGTTAAAGGAAACCTGTAGCAAGGTAATTTGGATAATGGCAGAACCAAAAACAAAAGAATGAAAAAATAAGTTAGTTTTTTATATGTATTAAGTTTCTAGTACTCTTGTAGTGATGTAGAAGGTAATTTAGTAGGTGTGAGTGGTAGAGACACCTGGTATCCAGATGTTTTAGGACCTGGAAAAATGCCGTTAGGAATGGTGTATATTCCTTCTGGTGCCTTTCAGTCTGGAGAAGACGGAGAAGACATCATGGGAATGCATACTGCACGTAAAAAAACAGTTTCTGTTCCAGCATTCTACATGGACGCTACCGAAATCTCCAACAATGAATACCGTCAATTTGTACATTGGGTGCGTGACTCCATCGCACGTGAGAAGTTGTATGCGAGAAGTTATGGTGAAGACGCAGAGCGTTGGATTAATATTCCGGACAATTTCTTTAAAGAACCTTATCGTACGTTGGTGGACATGGGTTCAGATGTTCAGGGAGGAAATAATCCATATCAACGTTTAATGGATTCATTGAATAATTCGGAAGTTGACAAAACGTTTATTACTATGTTAGCTAACAGCAATGGTAAATTAGTTAACAATAAAATGAAACCAAAAGCTTTAATAAAACCTATATTAATAGGTGGTCAAGCGTACAAGCCTTTATCTACAGAAAGCAAAGAAAAAGATCAATTAGGTGTTGTAATGTCAGACAAAGAGTTGCAATTGATTTTCCAAGCTTATACAGGTCCTTTCAAAGGTACTGCAGGTTCAGAGTCAGATGTTAAAATCGAGAATAAATCTACGATAAAAAACCTTCAGGGAGGACGTGTGGAAAACAGAAAATACTTCACTCTAAATTGGGCTGAACCACTAGAATACGATGATCCTGAAGTGGCTTTTTTATTGTCGGACATGTATTACAGCAAAGAAGAAAGTTATTACAAAAGAAAAGAAATTGATACACGTTTATTGTTCTTTGATTATTTCTGGATTGATTACAAAGAAGCAGCTCGACGCGGTAAGGTTGTCACAAAAGCAATCGACTCAAGGGTGAATTTTGACTATGAAAATCAACCTTTGGCTACCAGAAGAGAGCCATTAGGAAAAGATGCGAAAACGAATGATCTTCACCGATCAACGTTATTCTATGATGGTGAAAAGACTTGGGTGGATGAAACGACAAATAATGCGTTAGCACGTACTGATGATGGTCAAATTAATCCAGAAATCGATTCAGCTATTAGCTCTTTGAATTCTACGGGTAACGTGAAAAGTACCATCTTAGAAAATCCTGGACAGGATTTAGATTTAGGTTTTACGAATAGCAAAGGTCAACACAATGCAATTCGTGGACATACAGACAGAAGTCGTTTCATTATTCAAGAACGCATTAATGTATATCCAGATACACTTTGTTGGGTGAGAGACTATACCTATGCGTTCCATCATCCAATGACTCAAAATTATTTTTGGAATACAGCATACGATAATTATCCTGTGGTAGGAGTAACTTGGACACAAGCAAAAGCATTCTCAGTATGGAGAACTCAAATTTTTCATTCTTGGTTGCAATCTAATGGAGATTTATTTGTAAATGACTTCCGCTTACCAACCGAAAGTGAATGGGAAAGAGCGGCTCGCGGAGACTTAGATATGTCTGAATATCCTTGGGGTGGACCTTATATCAGAAATAACAGTGGGTGTTTCTTGGCTAACTTTAAACCAATGAGAGGTCGTTATTTTGAAGATGGTGGTTTCTACACAGTAAAGGTATACTCATATAATCCAAACGGTTTTGGTTTGTATTGTATGGCTGGAAATGTGGCGGAATGGTGCTCATCGGCGTTTGATGAGTCAGCGTATGAGTTTGAAACAGATATGGCTCCTGATTATGAATACGATGCGAAAGATGGAGATCCAACCGCTAAAAAACGTAAAGTATTGCGTGGTGGTTCATGGAAAGATATCGGATTCTATTTAATGAATAGCACACGTACATTCGAATACCAAGATACGGCGAAATCGTATATTGGATTCAGAAATACAATGACTCACTTGGGTCGTGGTGGAAAAAGTATCGAACAGGAAAATGGAGAAGAAATCCAAAGCGATATTTCAATTAAGTAATCAATGTTTAATCTATAGTTTAATTTAAAATCAAAAGTTATGAGTGGTAATGGTGGTTTTTTTGCTTCAAGAAAGTACAAGTTGTTTGTTAAATACCTTTCTGGATTTGGAGCATCAGTGGTAATTGTTGGTGCGTTATTTAAAATTATGCACTGGCCTGGATGTGACATCATGTTGATCGCAGGTTTGTTAACAGAGGCGGGGATCTTTGCGTTTATCGCTCTTGAACCAATGCACGATGAGCCAGATTGGACACGTGTTTTCCCAGAATTAGCAGTACATGAAAATAATGATGAAAACCGTTTAATGCCTTTGTTAAAAAAAGGTGGTTTAGGTGGCGGTGGTGCTGCTGACGGTTTAGCAAAAGAGCTTGATAAAGCAGGTATCGACCAAAATCTTTTAGCACGTTTAAAAGACGGAATGTCAAATTTGGCTGACAACGCGAAATCGTTAGGTGCGGTTGCAACAGCAGCTGGAGCAACGGATTCATACGTTAAAAGTCTTGAAACAGCTTCTGCTAGTTTAACTAAATTAACAGATCAATACGCAGCATCAGCACAAGCTATTGCGGGAATTTCTACAGAAGGACAAGGTAATTTTGGATCTGAAATGCAAAAATTAGGTCAAAACCTAGGTGCCTTGAACAATGTATACGAATTACAATTGAAATCTTCACAAGACTACTTGGATTCTCTTGGTCAAATGAATGCACTTCAAGATAATATCAAAAATATCATGACAGATCTTGCTGCTTCTGCGAAGGATACGTCATCTTACCGTGAAAACATGTCAATGTTGTCTCAAAACTTAACGGACTTGAACAACGTATATGGCAACATGTTAAAAGCTATGAAAGCTTAATATTAGTACGTACTAATTTATTTTATTTACAAACAAACTAATAGCTAGAAATTATGGCAGGTGGTAAGGAAACCCCAAGACAGAAGATGATTGGTATGATGTACCTCGTTTTGACTGCTCTTCTTGCATTGAACGTATCCAAACAAATTTTGGATGCCTTCGTAGCGATTGAAGACAACATTCAACGTGGAACAACAGCTCAAATGGATGCTGGTGATGCATCTTATAGAACGTTGAAAGGTGAAATAGTATCAACTCCAAAAAATGCAGATGGACTTTTGAAAATTAAGGAAATCAATTATTTTTTGAAAAAAGTTGAAAAGGTTGATGAGGAAGCAAGTGATATTATTCATTTTATTGATAAGTTAAAGTTGGATTTGCTCAAAGAAGCGGGTGAAAATATTACCACAGTTTCTTCCACAAAAGATAAAGAAGTGATTGTATGGTCTAAGTTCGATAAAAATAAGGCTTCCATTATTCCAATGAGACTTAATTTGGCTGCAGTTGAATCGAAAGATAATTTTGATGTTCCGATGCAAGTTTTAGTAGGAACGGATATTAATTCCATTAAACAAAATGGATCTGGAATGCAATTGTGGAATAAGTACAATGATTTCAGAAGAAACATCATTCAAACATGTGGATCTTACAAAAAAAGTAAGAATAATTTTAGTGTTTCAATTTCAAAGTCAAAGGAAGCAGAACTTAATAAGAAACTGAATAAAGGAATGTCTTATCAAGACCTTAGAACTGCAATTGAAAAATTAATCAAGAGCAGTCCTAATAAACCAAATAAGGAAGATATTAACACGTTGGTTGGTCTTTATCAGGATTTGACAAAAATTGAAATCGCTGATCACCATGAAGAGAAAAATATTCATTGGCTAGGAAGAACGTTTGATCACGCTCCGTTAGTTGGTGCAATTGCATCTTTATCTTCATTGCAAAATGAAGTGATGGCGGCAAGAGCCAAAGCGATTGCTTATCTAAAAGAAAAAGTGAGTACAGGAGAATTTTCATTTAATAAAATTCAAGAGTTAGTATCTGGACCAGGTGTCGCAGCTGAAGGAGAAGAAGTGGAATTGATGATTACGATGGCTGCTTATGACACTGATAACAACCCAGAAGTTAAAAGTTCAACAGGTAGCATTGTTGTAAAGAATGGTATTGGTTACTTGAAGACAAAAGTTGGTAGTTCTGATATGAAAATCACCGGAACAGTTATGATCAAAAATAGATCTCAAGCAAAATTCGAGAAACCTTGGTCATGGGATATCAAAGTGGCTAAGTCTGCTGGATCGATTTCAATTCCTGCATATTCTGTGCTTTTTAGGGATTTCGATAATTTCTTAGTGCCTGTGGCGGTAGGTGTAGTAGGGAAACCTTCAATTACTGGAGCTGCGGTTAGAGAGAAAACTATTAATGGTCAATCTGGTTATGTAATTAATCCAACTGGAAGTTCTGTTTCTTTATCCATTGTTGGGAAAGATGCAAAAGGAAACCCTAAAAGATTTGGACCTTGGACGTACAAAGTTAAACCTGTTCCAACACCACAACTTCAAACTCAAACTGCTCCAAAAGGACAAAATACAAGGTTGAAAGTTGGGTATAATGATGGTATTATTGATGCTACATTTACCGTAGTTGATTATTCTGTTACCATTGGTAATGATTTGAAAAATGTGAAAGGTGATGTTATCGGAGCTGCTCAATTAGCAGCGGCAAAGTCTGGAAGAGATGTTGCAATCACATTAAATTGTGTGAGAGTTGGTTCTTCCGGTGCAAAGATTAAAGTTAAAGGGAATCTAACTGTTAATTAAATTATTTGATATGAAACTACTTTTTTTGACATTATTTGTAATTACTACAAAGTTATTGATTGCACAAGGGGGAAATCCTAATCCAGAGATAATGACTGGACCAATTAATGTATTGGATGGTGGAGTAATTGATGGAATTGTATTAAATGATGAACAAATAATGCGTTCGAAAATTGAATATGAGCATGTTCGTGCAGCTGACTACGTTTGGTCAAAAAGAGTATTTTCAAGAATCGATAGAAGGGAAAAAATGAATATTGATTTGTTTTTCCCTTTAGATTCCTTTAGCGAGGAATGGAAAACTCCAACGGGTCGTAATAACTTGGATACCGCAACATGGAATAAAAGTCAAACGAGGTATTCATTGTGGACGATTATTTCCCGTCACATTATGAATGGAGATTTAACTGTTTACAGACCGAATCCAAAAGACTATAAGCAAGCGTTTGATGGCTATTCATTTAAATATCCGATAAAAAAGTCGACCAGAGATGATTTTTTCACCTCAACTTCTTATAGTTCTGATATATTGGACAATTTCATCGCTGTCAGGGGACCCAATAAAAATTACCCCTTCATGGATGCCGCAACTCCTCCAATTGAACACGACTTGCAAAAAACGGCTTTGTCATTTAATGATTGGATGGATTCTTTGCAAGGGGTGTCAGATTATCAAGACATTCGTTTAAATGAACCAATAATAAAAGCATATTGGAATAATGCAGCTGTTGGAGATTACTTACAAGAACCAGGTAAAGTAATTTACATTTCATCAGAGAGTATCATCGCTTATTATATTAAAGAGGATTGGTTCTTTGATAAGGAAAGATCAATGTTGGATAAAAGAATTATCGGTATTGCTCCAGTAGTTTATTTTCAAGAAGATGCGAATGCTGTTAGCAAAGGTGAATTAAGTTCTATTGTAATGATAGAAAATGGCGCTCAAATTACGATAGATTCAAAATCCAATAAAAAAGTTGCATACGATGACAAAGTTGTTGAAAGAGAATTATTTTGGCTCTATTTCCCTGAGTTGAGAAATGTAATGGCAAAGTATATCGTTTATAACGACCAAAACGATGCGCAATGGATGTCAATGGATGATTTGTTCTGGAAACGTAAGTTCAGTGCTCAAATCTATAAAGTTTCAGATAAATTTGACCGTGAGATTCAGGATTACAAATTTGGTGTCGATGCTTTGTATGAGGCTGAACGCATCAAAGAAGAAATTCGTACTTGGGAACACGATGTTTGGAATTTTTAAAATTATCTCATAAACTTGAAAGCCCCGTTGTTAGACGGGGCTTTTTTATTTTAAATTTGTAAGGTGAAGTGGATAGGTAAAAGAATCAGTTTTGTTGATCAACGATCGAAAACAACCATCGTCGTGGATCCGGAGAAAAATCTTTGGATCAATGCAATTATGGGTTCGTGGTTGGCCATGTGGTACGCAATAGGTGGAACCGTATTTTGGGCACTGAATGTCATGCCCCTGAAAGAACAGGAAGTTATTATCTTGTGGATTTTTGTCGTTTTTTGGTGTTATTATGCCTTTCGAGTAACGAAATCATTTCTTTGGATCATGTTCGGGCAAGAATTCATTAAAATCGATGACCGTGCTTTTCACCTGAAAAAGAGTATTCTATCTTATGGGAAGTCTCACCCGTATTATTTCGATAATATTAAGAACATGACCTACGAAATTCCAAAGCAAGGATCTTTGCAAGGTATTTGGGAATCATCACCATGGATTAACGGAGGTGAACGCTTTTCCTTTGATTACTTTCAGAAGAAAATAAGCTTTTGAAGAAAATTATCGGAGAAAGAAGCGAAATTGCTATCGCAACTCATTACAAAGAAAATTCAAGAACGCGCAAAAAATTAATATGTACGGATCAATCAAACAATTTTTATCTGAGGAGTTAAGTTCTATTGAAGAAAATGGACTACTAAAGAAAGAACGCATCATTACTAGTCCGCAAGGAGCGAAAGTAACTATTTCAACTGGCGAAGAGGTTGTTGTCATGTGTGCAAACAACTATTTGGGTCTGTCTTCACATCCGGAAGTTGTATCTGCGGCTAAAAACGCATTGGATACGCATGGATTCGGGATGTCTTCGGTGCGTTTTATTTGTGGTACACAGGACATTCACAAAGAACTTGAGGCAAAAATTGCACAGTTCTATGGAACGGAAGACACCATTTTATACGCAGCAGCATTTGATGCGAATGGCGGTGTGTTCGAGCCTCTTTTTACGGAACAAGATGCGATCATCTCTGATGAATTGAACCATGCTTCCATTATTGATGGCGTTCGTCTTGCAAAGGCTGCTCGTTACAGATACAAGCACTCCGACATGCAAGACTTAGAGGAACAATTGATCAAAGCGAAAGATCAACGTTTTCGTGTCATTGTGACGGATGGCGTTTTCTCCATGGATGGCGATATCGCTAAAATGGATCAAATTTGTGATCTCGCAGATAAATACGATGCGTTAGTTATGACAGATGAATGTCATTCAGCTGGTTTTATCGGGAAAACAGGTAGAGGAGTTCCTGAACATTGTGGGGTGATGGACAGAGTAGATATCATCACTGGAACACTTGGAAAAGCACTGGGTGGTGCAATGGGTGGATATACAACGGGTAGAAAAGAAATTATTGAGATGCTACGTCAACGTTCTCGTCCGTATTTGTTTTCGAATTCATTGGCACCTGCCATTGTTGGCGCATCGATTAAAGTGTTCGATATCCTGAGTTCAACGACCGAATTAAGAGACCGACTCGAAGAAAACACGCGCTATTTTAAAAAGCAAATCATTGAAGCTGGTTTTGACATCAAACCGGGAGATTCTCCAATTGTTCCGATTATGTTGTATGACGCAGCACTTTCTCAGAAATTTGCGAATCAACTATTGGAAGAAGGGATATATGCAATTGGATTCTTTTATCCTGTTGTAGCGAAAGGACAAGCGCGTATTCGCACACAAATTTCAGCTGCACATACGAAAGCAGATTTAGATAAAGCAATCGCTGCCTTTATCAAAGTAGGAAAGAATTTAAAGGTTATTTAAAAAAGAGCTTTACAATGAATGTAAAAATGAAATCGAAAGAGTTGTCTAAGTTTTTTTTACTGGTGTTTGTCAGTCAATTATTATTGGTGACTGTGGTTTCTTTTTCATTCGATTCTACCATTGTTTCGTTCGATACTGAATTATCATTGGATGGTGATTTCTCAGATGAGCTAGATGCTGATGAAGGCGATTTCTCCCTTTTAATAGAGGAAGAACTCGAGAAGGATTTTCTGTCAAATGCTCAATTGAATTTGTTATTTCCAGAGAATTCGAATCTGTTTTTCAACTATATTCATTCAATATCCCGAATATCACTGTTAAAACATCATTTGCCTCCAGAGCACGTTTTTTGATAAGAATTAACTTTTCACTAAAACGTATGTCATGGGTATTTTTAAAAGATTTCTCGGGAAAGATATTCTCGCCGGTCTAGTTGTTTTTTTAGTGGCTTTGCCACTTTGTCTTGGAATAGGTTTGGCTTCCACAAATGTGGAAAATATTCCTTCATTGCCGAGTGTTTTCCCTGGACTTCTAGCTGGAGTCATCGGTGGGATAGTCGTTGGATTAATTAGTGGTTCACGTGTAGGCGTATCAGGACCTGCGGCTGGATTAATTACCATTATACTTTCTTCCATCAGCATTTTAGGGAGCTACGAAGCTTTTTTAGTGTCTGTGATATTGGCGGGAATCATTCAACTCATTTTTGGGTTTTTCAAATTGGGCATCATTGCGAAATATGTACCTACATCCGTGATCAAAGGAATGTTGGCAGCAATAGGCATCACCTTAATTTTAAAGGAAATCCCACATTTGCTCGGTTATGATAAAGATTTTTTCGGTGACGAATCGTTTTGGCAATTTGATGGTCATAATACATTTACAGAGTTAGCCTATTCTATGAATGCCTTTCAAGAAGGATCCGTATTCATTGGTGTCTTATCCATATTGATCATCATTCTTTTGGATAAACCATTCTTTAAGCAAAACAAAGTGATGAAATTGATTCCAAGTGCGCTTATTGTGGTATTGGTTGGCGTCATAATTCAGTTACTTACCAAAGGATCATTTCTTGAAGTTAGTTCAAAACATTTGGTACAGTTGCCTATTTTAACGAGTATTTCAGATGTTTCCAATATACTTTTCTTTCCAGATTTTAGCGCACTAGGAAATTGGCAGGTTTATACAGTTGCAATTACCATTGCCCTCGTTGCTAGTTTGGAAACTTTACTGAGCGTGGAGGCAACCGATAAGTTGGACCCTGAAAAGAACACAACGCCCACCAGTAGAGAATTAACCGCGCAAGGAGTTGGGAATATTTTCTCAGGTTTTATTGGCGGCTTACCCATAACTCAGGTAGTTGTTCGAAGTTCGGCAAATATTGATGCTGGGGTACAAACAAAATTTGCAGCGGTGATTCATGGTGTATTTTTAATTTTTGCAATCATCTTGTTACCCGCCATATTAAATCAAATTCCTTTAGCTTCACTTGCCGGGATTTTAATTATGGTTGGATATAAATTAACCAAAGCAGGATTGTTTAAGGAAATGTATGTGAAAGGAATGGATCAGTTCATTCCCTTTATTCTAACCATCATTGGTGTTCTTTTCACAGATTTATTAAAAGGAATTGGCATTGGACTGATCGTTTCGATTTACTTTATTTTGCGTAGAAACTTTCAAAATCATTTTACCAAGATAGAATCGGAAGGTGAGCTGCACATTAAATTGTCTGAGGAAGTTACCTTTTTAAATAAGGTCGGAATACATACCTTATTAGAGAACGCGGCTCCTCAATCAAAAATTACTATTGATGCAAGCAATTGCAAGAGTATCGATCAAGACATATTGGAATTATTAGAAGAATTTAAAAAATACGGATCAATTCACAAGGAAATAGATTTCCAACTGATCAATTTTCAACATTTAAGATAACATTCACATGGAAAACTTATATAATCAATTATTACAGAACAACAAGGATTGGGTGAAGTCTAAATTAGCACAAGACCCTGAGTATTTTCAGCGTTTATCGCTAGGACAAAGTCCACCAATTTTATGGATCGGTTGTGCAGATAGCCGTGTTCCGGCGAACGAAATCATTGGAGCAAAACCAGGTGAGGTTTTTGTTCACCGCAACATTGCAAACATGGTGGTGCATTCTGATATGAATATGCTTTCTGTCTTGGATTACGCCGTGAATGTTTTGAAAGTAAAACACATCATCGTTTGTGGACATTATGGTTGTGGTGGCGTTCAAGCGGCCATGACAAATAAACATATCGGATTAATCGATAACTGGATTCGTCACATAAAAGACGTTTATCGTTTTCATCAAGAGGAATTAAACGCAATTGAAAATGAGAAGGATCGTTTTAATCGTTTTGTTGAACTGAATGTAGTAGAACAAGTGTTGGACTTAGGAAAAACGTCGATTGTCCAAACCGCTTGGGAAAGTGGACAATCCGTTCATGTACATGGTTGGGTTTATGACATTCATGATGGTTTGATTAAAGACCTTGATATTACATTACGTGATAATAAATCACTTTCGGATGTATATCAATTAGATATTTAATAATGAGAAACAAAGGACAAAGAAATTTGTCCTTTGTTAGTTTAGTAATTCTCGTACACGAAGCTTATCTACCTCAAAAAAGATATTTTTCCCCGAACCTCGAAGGAAGCAATTATACTTGCAAGGAAATTCCTGTGATTTAAAGCGAATCTTTACCTTGATTGAGTTGTTTTGAATTCCAGTGTAAGATCCCACGCTTCGTCCATAAAACCAACGAACCTCCTTCGTTTTTGGATCAATGTACTCGAGGTAACACACGTTGTCAATCGGTTTTGTCCAATCCGGGAAATAGTCAAAGCTGATTTCGTACCAACATCCTGGTTTCACTTGACTTGAATCTAAGGTGAGAAGAGTATTGTAATTCTCAATGAGTCCGCGGAATTTAGTGTAATTGATCTGTCCGCCCCATTTCTTTTGATCATCAAAATCATCGAAAACGATTTGTTTGAATTTCCTTTTTGATTCTTGATCAGCAGGAAGTTTCTGATATAACCTTAGCTCTCCAAAGTGATTTTTGTAGATAGAACGGGCCTTGTTAAAAATCAATTGCTCATCCTCATCGTATAAGGTGCTGTTTTGAGAACGGAAAATCCAGAGTTTGTTTAAATGCCTTTGAACCGAGGTGTTTTCTGTCCCCAAAGAATGAAAGTAATCTACTGTTTGTTTTTTAGAGCTTCGTCCCATCATGACCGCGTACAACGGAGTGCCTGTATGAGCGGATAGAAGAAATGAATTCCGAAGGGTTTCAGCGCTTGCTTCTTTCCCATAAATCTCTGATCCAATATGAAACCAAGGAAGCGGTAATATGGCGCGATTTGTTCCTTTTTCACAGATTTTAATCAATGCTTTTTCTTCCTTGTTGAGTAGTTTATGGTCAAATAAATTAGTAGTAAAAGATTTCGGAATGGCCAATAAGTTCCATGCTTCAAAGAGCTGAACACTGAATAAAATGGAAACAACAACAATGGATAGATAGTGTCTGACCGGGTTTTTCTCCAAAGAACTGAATTGTTTGTAAAGAACAGATAAAACGACGATTCCAAGGATTCCACTCACATAGAAAAATGGCCAAGAGAACCTCCCAAGTGCCCTAAATTGTTTCAGAAAAGTAAGTGTTTCTAACCAACCTGGATTGCCATTAAATGGAAAGCCAAAGGAAAGAATCAACATAAACAAAGCGGCAATGAATGCAACGAGTAAATTTCGAGTCAGATCATTCAGTTGTTTCTGTCTTCTTAATATGTAAATGATTCCATAGATCAATCCAATACTCAACATAAGAAGTGTAAGGAATCCTACGTACGCTTGTCCTTCCCAGCGGAATTCCTCAAATGAAATGAACTGTTCCATCCATTGATGAAGTCCACCTTTTGGAGGCAAGAAAATGCTTTTCCAATGTGCTTGGTATTCGAAAAAACCATATGGATTTGTTGGTCGATCTGTTATGTGGTCCGTCCATTTCAAAAACAGCTGAACGAATAATACGGGGAAAACAACAGGAATCAGGTCCATGACGCGCCCTTTCCAGGCCAATTTGTTCGAAAATTGGTGTAAAAACCAATGAATTCCGTAAAACAAGGTAATCATGAAACCAAGGTAGGGATGCATGAAATACCAGAAAAGTTGATTGATGATTAATACAAGCATCCATTTTTTAGATGCCAGGCTTTCTTTGTATCGGATCAGTAAATACCAAGACAGGGGAAAGAAGATGGAATAAGCTAAACTTAAATGACTAAATAAACGAGGAAACTGTGGCTGCAGCAAAAATAGGGTAATTGATCCAACAATAGCGATCCATGTTTCTGTTTTAAATTTCTTTAAAACCGAATAAATAAATAGAGGTGTGAGCCATAAACTTAATAGTAAGCTTAAGTGAATGAGGGCAATTCCATAAGGTTTTAAGAAGGGGAGTAGCTGGATGATCCAAGCAATGGGTGGAAATCCATCGGTAAATAAATAATGTTCCCCATGTGGGTAATTCATACCAGAAAAGTGAACCAGGGATTCGTCGTAATGTGTGTGGTAAAAAAAGCAATAGTAACTTTTCAGTCCATCACCATCTCCCGCTAAAAGGATGTCATTGGGATGAAAAATCAACGCTGGAAGTTGCCAAATTAAAAAACAAGCCGAGATGAAAAGCAGTAATACTTCTGGTCGATTTCGTTGAAAATAAAAAATCACTTGTTTCAAATAGCCATTTATTAGTAAAATTAACTTAAGCGCTTACTCTTCCCATTGATCTGTTCGAAAAGGAACTAAAGGTAAGCCCGCACTATTTTTCACATTCCCAACTTGATAGTTTTTAAAACAGTACCGCAATGCGTGAAAGCTTGCGCCATTTTCAAGTGGGATAATAATGGTATTTTTTTCTTTTCCAAATTTAGCAGCAACTGGATGGAATTCATGCATCGAATCACTAAGTTCAAATCCAATGATTGTTCCTTCGTGCTGAAGTCCTTGATAAGCATTGTCAAAAAACAAGATCACTGAATCATACTGAATTTCGATGTGATTAAAGCTGGGTGATTGCGCTTGTATGGTATCGTAGTCGTACGTTTCTAGCAAGGATAAATTTCCTAATCGTTCACCAATCGGTTGTTTATTCGATGGATGAATACAATTCGCTTCATTTGCGGAAACTAAATCATTTGTAGAAACCATTCCTGAATTTGCGAGTGTGTGCGTTGCCATGAATTGTGCTTCTCGCACTTTTGCGGGTTCACTAATGCTTTCATATAGATAAGGCGCAATTTCAACCACATAAAAAGGCAACTCCGGATTATCAAACGTAAAACGAAAGAGATAAGCGAGGTCTTGAAGTTTTTGTGAATAGGTTGCGGAACGTCCAACATTCCCTTCACCTTGATACCAAACAAATCCTTTGATTTGATAATTTCGTATTGGTCGAATCATTCCTTGAAACATCACACATGGTCTTATGTGACTTAAAGAATCGGGAATATTGGCATTGAAAGGATAGTCGGCATATTTTTGAACCGTACTCTGATTGAGCCATCCTTCAATGGTCGATCCTCCATAGCTGCTGTTAATGATTCCAACGGGACAATTCAGTGTTTTTTGAAGTTGTTTGGCATACGTATATCCGACAACACTAAACAAGGTCGCGTTTTTTGGATTACTAAGCAACCATTTTCCTTTGGTAGAAATTGCTGGTGTATAAGCTGCTGTTTTTTCAACATTGAACATTCGTATGCCGCTTTCTTCATTTGCTGCCTCGATGTCTTCTTTGGCATTGGCTATGGGTTGATTTCGGTATCCGGAATAAGTCATGGCCATGTTGGATTGACCAGCGCATAACCAAACCTCGCCAATTAGGATGTTGCTTAACGTGAGTGGATTGCCGTCACTGATCGTGATGCTTTGTTTCTCAAAAGAACCCTTGGGAGTAAAAAGACTAAGTTCCCATGATCCATCTTTTTTTGTTACGCAAGAAAAAACTGTATTTGTCCAGCTGACTTTCACACTGATATTCTTTTTTGTGTTGCTCGTCCCCCATAATTTTACAACACTTTTTTGTTGTAAAACCATGTCGTCACTGAGTATTGAAGGCAATTTAATGGCTGCTTTGAGTTGCCATTGAAACAAAAGAAACAGTGTTAAATAGGTTAACTTTTTCATAGGTGTGTATTCGCGAAACGAAATTAGTGAAATGTCTTGGTCACAAGGCTAAATTCTCACCAAAATAATGCCATTCATTCTTATTACAATTTAGAATAAATCAAAGAATTTTCGATAACATTGTTTAAATTTGGGTTCTTGACCAATAAATATATTCCAACGTAATGTCTATCCTCCGCCGTTTGTTTCAATTTGAGATTTCAGAAAACAGAATTTTTGGTTTGGACATCTTACGATTTGTAGCCATTTTCATGGTGTTGCTTGGACATAGTTTAATCCTCGTGCCGCAGCAGTTTAAAAAAGCAGTGAATCCATTCTTATATGATGGGGTAGCAATCTTTTTTGTCTTGAGTGGATTTTTAATTGGTGGAATTTTGGTTAAAATCCTGAATAAGGACACGCCGACGTTTGCCGGTCTGCTCGATTTTTGGAAGAGGAGATGGATGCGAACTGTTCCTGTATACATTTTGGTTCTCTTGTTTTTATTGGCGTACACACTGCTTTTCTTTCCAGTTAATTTCCCCAAAGAATGGTTCCGGTTTTTCATTTTTACGCAAAATATTTTTGGTCATTACCGTCCAGGATTCTTTGCTGAAGCATGGAGTTTGAGTATTGAAGAATGGTTTTATTTATCTGTACCCTTGATTCTTTTCTCCGTCCTAATCCTATTTAAAAGTTCTATTAAATGGACCATTTTCTTTGTGTCTATTGGAATGATTGCGCTTGTAACGTATTACCGTTATGATTTATATTATTCTTGGGGTTTGTCGGATCACCCAAATCCGTATCAGATTAAACTCTTTAAAAAATTCTTGAGTTACGGAATAGATTATCAAGTGATTCCTCGCTTAGACTCGATTATGTATGGGGTTCTAGGGGCATTTTTTGCCTACTATTATCCAAAAGTATGGAATGCTAAATGGAACATTCTGTTGGTGTTTGTCGGATTATATTTATTGTATTATTCAAAGTTCCAAATGGGAAAAAGCTACGGTCCTTTCTCCAATATTTGGTGTCCTTCTTTAAAATCGCTGGCTGTATTTTTCATGCTTCCATTCATGTCCAATTTACGCAAGGGATTCGGAAAATGGACGGTCTGGATTTCGTTCTTTAGTTTGATTTCCTATTCGATGTACTTGGTGAATTTAAACGTCGTAACGATAGCCATCATCAAACACACCATTCACGGAAATTACAGTGTAGGAAAATTTGTCCCTGGTGAATATTGGTTTATGG
This sequence comes from uncultured Flavobacteriales bacterium, assembly GCA_903879765.1. GTDB lineage: Bacteria > Bacteroidota > Bacteroidia > Flavobacteriales_D > Crocinitomicaceae > UBA952. The sequence continues at coordinate 1,325 of CAIRMS010000378.1, read as the reverse complement.
ACTACGTCTTATTCTGGGTATTTACCATATCCATTTCTTATGTCCTTTATCAATTAGTTGAAATTCCATTCATGAAGTTGCGGGACAAAAAACGGGCTTAATTTCATGCGAAGAATTGCCATATTTGTTTTTATTTTATTCTTTCTAGGAACAACCGTATTTATTGTGCTGCATTTTTGGCAAAAAGAAGAAATTTCTTTTTATGAAGCAAATGATGAGCGAATTCATTATGTCGGAAGATTTGATTTTTCGGATAAGGATTCCCCAAAAGCATGGGCACCCGGAACATACCTTGAGTTTGAGTCAGAAGGAACAAGTTGTGAGATCGTTGTTGAAGATGAAGTGAAATTTGGCAACACACACAATTACCTTGAGATTGTTTTGGACCATGGAAAAACAAAGCGCATCAGATTAGGATCACGAATAAACCGTATTCAACTATACAAAGATGCGAAGGGTGGAAAACACCATGTTTTGGTCTGTAAAAACACAGAAAGTGCCATCGGCTTTATTAAAATCAATGGAATTTATTGTCAAAAGTTGTGTAAATGGAAGAAACCACGAAAACGTTTATTTGAATTTATTGGTGATTCGATAACCTGTGGTAATGGAGCAGATCAATCCAGTATTCCCTTTGGAAAAGGTTCCTGGTATGATTACCATAATGCGTACTTAAGTTATGGGGCAAGATTGGCAAGGGAGCGAAATGCCGATTGGGTTTTAAGTTCGGTTTCTGGTATCGGGATGAATAAAAGTTGCTGTGGACTCAAGAACACGATGCCCAAGGTGTATGAGCACATTGATTTTCATACGGAACACAAAAAATGGTCGTTTGTTAAAAAGCCTGATGTCGTTTTTATTACCTTAGGTCAAAATGATGGGGGGAATGAAATGATGAATTATGAACGAAAATACAAGGAGTTTTTAATTGATTTAAGAAGGAAATATCCAAAAAGTTGGATCATTTGCTGCACGAGTCCAATGGCAAGTTTGGATTTAAAACAAAAAATGAAAAAAAGTATTCAAAAAGTCATTCGTTGGTATCAGCAAAAAGGGGATAATCGCATTGCTTCCTTTCATTATGAGGGAATTTATTGCAGCGGTTACGATAAACATCCTACGGTCGAGCAACATCGGTTCATGATGTATGAATTAAAATCGTTTCTTGATGCTCATAACATTTGAAAACAATGAGCAACGGCAACAGAAGGAGTTTTTCAGTCCAATACGAGTTGATTAAACAAATGTTCATCATTTATTTTATTGTGTTTCTTGCGCTATTGAATGTTGGACATATTCATGCCTGCAGCATGTATAAAGTCACG